>DASXWF010001388.1:0-6661 GCA_036503835.1 Polyangiaceae bacterium
GAGCAGTGCGCGCCGTTTCCGTGAAGGCGTCATTCCTTCGTACCTTCCGAGGTGATGGTCTTGCCGGTGGCCAGCGCGGCTCGCCAGGCGTCGAGGCCGCGCATGTTTCCGAGGCTGTCGGCCCAGCTCATGGCAGGCCAGGGCGCTTCGAGCGCGGGCAGGCTCGAAGCCACGAGCTCGGCCTCGATGGCGTAGGTCGCGCCTTCGGTGCGCACCGGAACGAGCTCCGGCTTCTTGCCGTCGATGTAGACGGTGAAGCTCGTTTCGCGCCCTTGGCGATCGCTCCCGGGGATCCACGGATCGGGCAGGACGATGCGGCCGAGCTCGCCGAAGACCACCGCGACGCGCCCCGCTTCGTGATGAACGCCGCTCGTGCACACGGCCGAGAATCCCGACGCGAAGCGCAACGCGGCCGTCGTCAGCTCGTCGGCTCCCGTGGGTCCGACGAAACCGACCGCCGTCGTCGCGATCGGCTCGGCAAACGGCTTTCCCTCGATCAGCCCGGCGATCAGGCGCGCGAACGAGAGCGGGTAGCCGCCGTCATCGAGGATGCCCCCGCCGCCGAGCTTCAGGTCGAAGAGCCTGCCCGCGGGATTGCGCGGGACCCGGAACGCGAAATCCGCGCGAACGTGGCGGATCTCTCCGATGACCCCGGCCTTCAGGCGGGCGATGAGCTCCCGGAGCAGCGGATGACAGCGGTACATCCACGCTTCCATCAAGAACACCTGGTTGCGGCGCGCGGCCCCGATGACTCGCTCGGCACCCGCGGCGTCCAGTGTCAGCGGCTTTTCGCAGAGCACGGCTTTGCCGGCGTCCAGACAGGCGATGGCCTGAGCCTCGTGCGCGGGATGAGGCGTCGCGATGTAGACCGCCTGCACGTCCTCGTCCCCGAGCAGCGCCTCCAGCGTCTGCGACGCCCGCGGAAGCCGCCACCGGGCCGCAAATTCCCGCGCCTTCTGGGGCGAAGACCCGACGGCGTTCACGACACGGCAGCGTCGCGAGTGGCTGAGCGCCTCGGCGAAGTCGCTGGCGATGCCGCCGGTTCCGATCACGCCCCAGTTCAACGTTTCGACCATCATTTTGCGCCGACCGGATTGCCGATGCTGCACGAATCCTTGGCGAGCGAGCTGCTCGCGCTGCCACAACCCGTGAATCCCTGATTGTAGAGATCAGCGGGCGCCTTCTGCTCGCAGAACACGCCGCACGCCTCGTACGTAAACGGCGCCGCGCACGAGCAAACGCGCTGCGGCGCCCCCGTTCCCATGGCATCGACACACTGCGGGAAGAAGCACTCGCAGCACTCGAACTCTTCCTCCGCGCACGCCAGTCCGCCCGAAAGCACCAGGCACGCGGCGGCGAGCAGCAGCGCGCTCGTCGACAGCCGGAAGGCGACCCCGATCCCCGACCCGAACGCGGGACGCACGCGCGATCCCTCAGAAGTCATAGGTCACTCCCGCGTTCACGACGTGGAACGCCTGCGTGGGCTCTTGCGCGTCCGCTGCCGCCGGAGACGGCTTGTACCAGCTGAAGACCGCGCGAAAGTACTCGAACGCCAGGTGCAGGTTGTTCGAGAGGTGAACGGTCACGCCGCCCGAAATTCCGAGCTGCTGCTTCACGGGCACGAAGCCCGCGGAGTCCGGGCCGGGCGCCCCGTCGTCGTCGGACGCGGGCGTGGCGGCGGAGACGGGAGTCGTCGGGTTCATGTCCGCGTCGGTGAGCCCGTCGCCGTCGGGATCGTCGCCGTCGTCGTCGGTGTAGTCGGTCGTGTCCTCCGCCAGGAGCTTCACGCGGCTCACGCCGAGCCCGGCGGCCACGTCCAGGGTCTTCACCGGCGAGACCTGGAGCTGCGCGTAGTAGCCGTCCATCGTTCGAAACTTGCGGTCCGGCGTTTCGGGATTGAAAAACGAGTCGGAAGGATCGAGCGCGAAGTTCAGGCCGATGCCCTTGCCGTAGTGACCCGCGAGGCCGAGGTGCACCGGGCCTACTTCGATGCGCGTGCCGTAGCCGACGCCCGCCATGGTCGCGCTCCGGTCGCCGCCCTTCTCGTAGATGAGCTGCCACATCCCGTTGCCGAACACCTTGATCAGCGCCTGCGATCCGAGCTTCGCTTCGTAGGTGAGCTCGCCTTCCGCGCGCGGCCAGCGTGCGCGCTCCCAGAACGTCGAGCCCGGCAGCACGTTCGCGTCGTACGCGCCGACCGTCAGCTGCGCGCCGCCGAGCACGGGCGTGGCGTACGCAAGGCCCGCGCCGAAGCCGTTGCCGAGCACGCCGAATCCCACGTGCCCCGCCGTCGGCCCGTTGCCGCTCACGTTCCCCGGCCACCCGAGCCCGTAGCGGAACCGGTACAGGTACGTGATCTCGGTCGCCCCGCGTGAAAACAGCGTGAGCATGCGCCCCGCCGTGACACTACCCCACGGAGCCGCCACCTGGAGATAGCTCTCGCGCCAGTCGGGCGTGATGCCGAGGTACTTCCGCCGGTCAGTGGACTCGATGAACGTCGTGACCGCCGTGTAGCCGTAGATGTACGTATCCTGCGTCAGATCGCGCTTGATCCCGAAGCCGAGCACGTTGCCCACGAAGCCCGTGCGGACGCGCAGCTCCTCGATGTGCCCGGGGTCGTTGCTGGCCGTCGTCGCCGGCTTCTCGACCACGTCGCTGTCGTAGCCGCCGCTCTGCAACGTCACGGTCTTGTTGTTGCCGTCGATGACGTTGCGCGGGTAGCCGTTCCCGTTGTTGTAGTTCAAGAACATCTGCATGCGCCCGTTCATCGTGACGGTCCAGCCGTCCTTGGCGAGGAGCGTCACGTCCGCGGAGGCAGGCCGCGGCAGGGCGAAACAGACCAAAAACGACCAGAGGGGCGCGAGCGTCGCCCCACGGATTGAGCGTACTGACCGATTCATCATGGCTCTCGAGCAAGGTGCGAAGCCGCGGACTCAGAGGCTCCACGGCTCCACGGTCACCGACATTCGACCTGGGTCACGTCGATCAAGAGCCATTGTCCGGACTCGGACGCGGCCTGGCCGAGGCCGGGTTGATTCAGGCTGGCCGCTGCGGGCATCGCGGCCGACACGTCGGTCGTCTGCTTCGTCGCGGCGCTGCAGGCGGCAAAGCTCACACCGCCCGAGCGGTCGCCGCAGTTCTTGATCATGCGGCAATTGCGATCGTACGTCTTGACGCGCACGCGCCCGCCGCCGACCACGGGAATGGTCCGCTCGTAGTTGATGAGGTAGGTCCAGTGCCCTTCGGCGGTGTCGGAGTTGAGGAAGTACTGCCGGATCTCCTCATCCATTTCGTTGAAGACGTGGACTTCGTAGGTGTTGTAGTCGCTCGCGGGGTACGAAACGCCGCCGTTGGAGGACGCCCAGGGCGCGGGCGTCGCGCCGTTCGCGCCGTGCATCGGGCGCGTGTTGCCCGCCTCGCGCGTGATCATGTTGCCGTAGTTCTTGGGCTCGACGACGCCGTAGAAGTGCAGCGTGACGTCGTACATGACCCCCGGTTCTCCGCCGACCGCGAAGTCCTGCTGGGCCGTCAGCGCGCCGTTCATGCAGGGCGTCGTGGCGCCGTTGTAGATCCAGCCGGCGCCCGAGCAGTCGTCGCTGTTCGTGGGCGAACACGGCGTCGTCACGAGCCGTCCGTCGAGCGAGCCCACGTTCCCCGAAGTCGGGAAGAGCTCCGCGATGGTCGGACAGGTAGTGCCGCCTCCGCCCGTCCCGCTCATGCCGCCGCCCGCGGTGCCGCCGGACGCGTCGGTCCCCGCGCTGCCGCCGCTGGTGCTCGCACCACCGCCGCCGGTGTTGCCGGGGCCTCCGGTGCCGGCGGTTCCCGTTCCGCCTGAGCCTGCGCCGCCCAAGCCGCTCGTACCGGCCGCCGGACTTCCGCCGGTTCCCGCGCTGCCGCCGCTGTTCGGCGTACCGGCGCCGGTGCCCGCGACCGAGCCGGCGGAGCCGCCCGTCATCGTGCTCGCGCCGCTGCTTCCGCCCATCGCGCTGGTCGCGCCGCTGGCACCACTGCTACCCGAGCTGCTCGTCCCCGCTGCAGTGCTTCCGCTCGTACCGCTGGCGCCGCCGCCGGTACCACCGTTGCCGGCATCAGAGACCGTCGTTGGTTCCACTCCGGAACAGGCGCTGGGAGAAAGCGCCAAAGCAAAGAGCGAGAGTAGGGCGAAACGCCTCATGTTTTGCGATCCTTGGACGAGACTCTGCCCTCAACGCAGGTCATCGAACTGCGGGTCAGTCGGGAATCGGAAAGGTTCGTAGGGAGCTTTCCGAACAAGTCTCAGTGACCTGACCCGATCGAAATCGGTCACAAATGTGGCGAGCGCGCGCGAGAAAAAACTCGCTCGACCACGAGTCAAGGACAGCGGCTCTCGGTAAGGCCTCGCTCGTCCAGGTACTCGAGGACGCGCTCGACGGCCCACGCAGGAAGCTCTCCGCTGCGAAGCGGCGGCATGCGGTCCGGCGCGGTTTGCGGCAGAGCGATGCGGCGCCGCACCTCGCACGCGACGTTCGGTTCGATCGACTCCAGCTGCGCCGCGTCGAACCGCGCGCGCAGGAGATGCGACGGCGTACTCGACGCGTGGCATCGAACGCAGAGCTGGCGGAGGATTTCAGCAGCTGTGTCGGTTTCGCGTGGGATGAAACCGACGGCCGTCGCGACCTCCGGGCCGAGCAGAGTCATCGCCACGTCGAGCGCCGCTTCCGTCTCGTGCTCCGCCAAGAAACCATCACGGTCCTCCTCCAACTCGAGACGCCGCGCGGGATCCAACAGATCTTCCGCGAAGTAAGGCACCGGCAGCCCTCGCGCGAGCGACTCCGCTCGCTGGCGCTCCCACGTCGGACTCGACCCTGTGGCCAGCCGCTCGCACAGCGCCTCGGTCGACGCGAAATCGAGCTGCGCGTACGGATAATCCGCCGGCACCCGGCTACTGCGCAGCGTATTTTCCGCGTCCGTCAGAAACAGCGCGAAGCGCTCGCCGCTCGGAGCATCGGCGAGCTCGCGCACGGGAATCGCCCCGTAGCGCCCCTCGGCTCCTTCGAGCTCGAGCAAGAGCTCGAGTCCCTCGCCCGGAATCCACGGACCTGGCGCCGGCCATTGCGTCTCGGGACAGAGGCGACTCTCGTAGGCGCCGCGAAAGTCTCCCCAGTGGAGCCATGGTGACGCCGTCTGCCTCATCAGGAGCTGCTTCGGCGTATCGGGACCGAACGGCTGATGACAGGAGACGCAATCGAACGGCGTATCCTCGAGATCGGACTCGGCGTAGAGCGTCCAGCCGGACCACTCGCTCTCCGCGCGCTCGGTGAGCAGCTCCTCCGGCGTGCAGCCCGTGACGTTGCAAGCCTGCTCGAAGCGCAACAGGTAGAAATTGTAGTCGAGCGTGCTCGGATCGAGCCCGACGAGCTCGACGAGCTGCTCGCCGCGCGAAAACGCCGCCACCGCAAAGCGCTCCCACGGCAGCGGCGTGCCGTCGGCGCGAAATACGAAAACCCGCGGATTCGCCGCCGAAACTGCCCGAGCCGCCAGCCCGAGCGAGTGCGTCGTGGCCGCGACGTCGCGCTCCTCCGGATCGGCGAGCCCGAGCGCCGCGTACAGCTCCGCCAGGCCGCCCATCGAAGGCGCATCGCCGCACAGCGCGCTCGTCACGCGATCGCGCTGACCGCGTGCGCACACCTTCGCCGTCTGCTCGCTGCCGGTGCCGAGCGCCACGAGCCACGCATCGTCGGGCGAACGCGTCCCGCTCGCGGGCGGAGCGCGCGCCACCGCCGACGGGCGAAGCTCCGGCGTCGCATCGCCTGCCGGCGAGCACCCGGCGCAAGACACGAACAGCGCGACGACGAACTTTGCGACGCGCGCGCGATCGGCGACAATGCCGTCGGCATGCGTACCCTTCACGCGCTTTCGCATCGAGAAGCCATGAGCATGATTCGCGCGATTCAAGAAGCGCTCGAAGAACGCCGCCTGGGCGCCGCCGCCGCCGTCGTCGACGCGCACGGCGAGCTCGTCGCGCTGCTCCGCACCGACGGCTGCCGCCTTTCCTGCATCGACGTCGCGATCAACAAGGCGTACACCGCCGCTCGCGAACGCGGCGAATCGGCCGCCCTCGGCGAGGCGGCGCGTCGCGAGGGGTTTCCCGTCACGAACTTCGGCGAGCTTCGCTACGTGACCTGGGGCGGCGGGGTGCCCGTGATCCTGCCGGACGGAGAAGTGATCGGAGCGGTCGGCGTGAGCGGACTCTCGGAAGACGAGGACACGAAGCTCGCCCGCATGGCTGCTCGGCTCCCGCTCGACGCTCAAGGCTGAAGCCTCCCGGTTACGCCGGCGGAGCCCAGAGCCCGGGGATCGGCGCGACGCCGTTCTTGACGAAATTGTCCTCCGCGAGCGGTCCGTCGGCCGCGAGCGGATCGTCCGTCCGGAAATAGGCCTGCGCGATCGAGACCCACAGACAGTTGTGATTCTTGAGCGGCGAAAGGTTCTGGAACTGCCCGCCCTGCATCCCGAGCGCCTTGCCGCCGAAGATCAGCGCCGGCAGCGGCGAACGGGTGTGAGACGGCTCGGCCACCTCCGTCACGTGCGGAATGATCGTGTGGTCGAGCAGATTGCCGCCGAGCGCGTCGGTGGCGTTCTTGAGCTCGGCGATCAGCGCCGCGGTCTCCGTGTTGTACCA
>DASXWF010001389.1:0-1580 GCA_036503835.1 Polyangiaceae bacterium
ACGGCGTGCCCGTGCACTTTCGGCTGGTGTCGTTTCGGCTGGACGCGTGCCCGAGCTCGCTCGAGGCCGCGGCCTGGCTGACGTTCGAGCCGTGCGCCGCGTTCGAAGCCGGCTGGCTCGAGGGCGGGACCACGCGTGCGGCACCGCCCCGCGTGATCAATCCGGAGACGGCCACGAGCTTCTGGGCGGCGCCGGGCGTCCTCGTGCGCGGGGTGGCTCGCTTCGCTCCGGGCTTCCTCCAAATCGAGGGCTTCGCGCGCGTGCCGCTCTTCCGGGAGCAGTTTTACGTGGAGACGGGGGGTCCGCGGGACGTGATCTACGAGGTGCCGTTCGTGAGCTTCGGCGCCGGCGCCGGGCTCGGATTGCGCTTCTGAGACGCATTTTCCTCGATCCCGTTCGGCCCGGCCGGGGATTCTCGCCCTGGTGTCGCCCGAAAGGCTCGAGCTCGACGTCCCCGCCGCCACGGCGGCGCCGCCGGCGCCTGCGGGGGTACCACGCCTCGAGGCGCTCATTCGCGAGCACCACGCGTTCACCTGGCGCGTGCTCCGCCGTCTCGGCCTCGCCCCGGCCGATGCCGACGACGCGGCACAGCGCGTCTTCCTGACCGCGTCGGAGCGGCTCGGCGACATCGCTTTCGGTTCGGAGCGCGCATTTCTGTTTCGGGTCGCGAGCCACGTCGCGTCGAAGGTGCACCGCACACGAAAGCGACGTCCGGAGTCGCTCGGGCTCGACGGCGCCGAGGAGGTCGACGTGAACCCAGGCCCCGACGCGCTGCTCGATCAGCGGCGCGCGCGCGAGCTGCTCGATGCGCTCCTGGGCGAGCTATCCGAAGAGCTGCGGGCCGTCTTCGTGCTCTTCGACGTCGAGGGGCTCACGAAGGCGGAGGTCGCCGAGGCCCTCGGAATTCCCGAGGGAACGGTCGCTTCCCGCTTGCGCCGCGCGCGCGACGAGATCGCCGCCGGCGTGCAACGCCGCCAAGCGCGCGCCCGGTTTCGAGGAGTCAGGCCATGAGCGATGCCAGGAATTGGACGGACGAGCGCCCGGAGCTCCTCGTCGAGCAGCTGGTCGGCGCGGCACGAGCCGAGCGACCCTCGGCGGATTCGCTGGCACGCGCGCTTTCGAGCGCCGGCGTCGCGGCGGCAGCGACGGGCGCCGCGACGACGGCGAGCGCGGCCGCGAGCGGAGCCGCTGTGGCCGTGAAGACGACTTCCTTCGCGTCCGGAGCCTTTCTCAAGTGGACGCTGCTCGCAGCGGCGGTCGCAGGCGGGACGAGCGTTGCAGTGGAAACCCTACAGCCGCGTTCGGCGGCTCCGGCTGCGGCAGCGCGTCCGGCTCCGTCCGCCCGGGAAACGCGCTCCCCCACCGCTGTCGTGCACGTCGCGCCGAGCGCGCCGGCCGCCACGGCCAGCGCCGCGCCGCTCGTTCCGAAGCCGGCGCGCACGCCGCCCGCGGTGCGCGCGGACCCGGCCGCCGAGAGTCCGCCCGCGGTCGACGCGGAGCGCCTCGCCGAAGAGGTGCGCAGCATCGACGCCGCGCGCGTTCGGGTCTCGAGCGGTCGCGCGGGCGAAGCGCTCGCCGTT
>DASXWF010001390.1:0-1885 GCA_036503835.1 Polyangiaceae bacterium
GGTGATCGAGCCGAGGCGCCTCGGCCTCGATGAAGCTGCTGATCTCCGCGGGCCAGCCGAAACGGCGCAGGAACCAGGCGAGCTGCTCGACACCGATGCCCGAGTAGTAGAGGGCGTCCGCCGTCCGCTTCTTCGAGACGCAGACGCGATTGCAGGTGACGAGCTCGGGAAAGAGCACCTTGCCCACGTCGAGCACGCCGAAATCGACGAAGCTGCTGCTCTTGATGCGGTAGAGCACCTCGCGCACGTCCCGCTTCGGGTGGAAGAAGTGATAGGTGTTTTCGAGCTCGTGGGAAGCGGCGGTCTGCCGGTACGAGCGCCCGGCCTGGCCGACCGGTTCGGCCAGGTACAGGTTCAGCGCCTCGATGCGGTCGCCGGTTCGGAGCGACGGCGCGAGATTGAAGCTGAACATGAAGTACGGAACGCTCTCGCGCACGGTCGTCGTGAACGGAAAACGCTCCGCGAGCACGCGCGCGATTGACTCGACGCGCACGCGGGCGTCGCGCTTCTGCGGGTCGTAGAAGTAGAGCTCCCAGGAGAGCTTGCCCTCGGCCCACTTCACGCCGAAGACGGTCGCATCGCGGCCGGCGTGGCGCTGGATCGCGCGCAGGCACTCGGCGACGGGAGCGCTCGCACCGGCCACCTCGAGGCTTTGCCAGAGCAGACTCTCGCCACGCCACTTGCCGCTCGGGTTCGCGCGCGGCGTGTACGGCTCGAGGCAGTAGTCGAAATAGCGATCCGTCTCGCTCGCCGGCACGAGCGGGCTCGTCGAGACGGGCACCGGATCCATGACCCGCGAGTCTAGTGCACCGCGCATGAGATGCGCGCAATCATCGCAAGCGATGATTGGCCCCGCTTCGCGGGGCGTGCCCCAATCTTTCCGCTGGGGCTTTTGCCCCAGACCCCGCGTCCGCTTCGCGTCCGCCTAGCTCACTCGGGTCCACGGCGCGGGGGGCGTATCGAAGCTCGGTTCGGCCACGACGCCCGCCTTCTCGGCGATTTTCACGCGCTCCACGGCCCAGGTCATCAAGGCTTCGAGCAGGGGCACGGGTGGCGCTTCTCCCGGCGTGGTGAACGAGACGGCGAAGCGCTCGGTTCTCCGGTAGGCGCGCTGCATTTCGTCGTGCGGGGCGACGAACACGCGCACTTCGAACGCGGCGTTTTGGAACGTGGCCGCCGGCTCGAGGCTGAAGAGCGCGGCGCCGGCACCTTTCGGCTTGAAGTACGCGGTCCACCCCGAAGCGCCCGGCGCGAGCGGAACGCCGAGCGATCGACAATGGCCGCGGGCGAACGGCAGGGCTAGGTCGAGCTCGGTCTCCCGGAAAGCACCGACGCGTTCGAAGAGCGGAGCGGGGGAGCGCTCGGTGCGGAGCGCGAGGAACCAGGCCTTGGGGGTCGGGGTCCCGCGGTCCGGGTCCAGGCGGTACGAGACGACGGCGCCCGCATCGAGCCCGAGCTCGCGTCCGGCGCGGGCGAGCTCCGCGGCGCGGGCCCCGTACGCGGCGGACGCCGCGACGGCGTCGCCGGCCTGGAGGTACGCCTTGAGCTCGTACCCGTGTTCGTGGAAGTTCAGGGCCAAGAGGTGCGGCACCCCGGGCAGCGCCGTGAGTCCTGGAAACCCCGTGCGATCGAGCGCCCGCCGGCGCAGCGCCTCCGAAGCCTCCGACGCGTTGAGGTAGAGCTTAGCCCAGGGGGAATCGCCGTCGGCCGCGTCCCACCCGGCGATGAGCGGCAACCCGCTCGCCCGCGCAGCCTCGAGCAACGCGAGCGCCGGCTCCGGGACCGAAACGGCCAGTGCGCCGGCGACCCCGAGCGCGACCTCGGCCGGGGCGCGCTCGATCATCACGCGCCGGCCCGTGAGCTCGCCGCTCGCCGCCATCCGCAC
>DASXWF010001391.1:0-4899 GCA_036503835.1 Polyangiaceae bacterium
ACCAAGGTGCGCGCGAAGCGCAGGGCGCGTTCGAACAGCGCGACCGGCCCCGTGCCGACCGGAACCACCTGCGCGACGACTGCGACCCTCTCCGCGGAGACCGCCGGAGCAGCGATGCCCGGCGCGAGCGGCGGACTCGAAATCGTCACCCACGATTCTGGCACGTCCCGCGCCGCCTCGCACGCGCTCGCATCACGACGCCGTGCGTCGTTTTCGTCACACGCGCGCGCGTTCAGTCACACGCGCACGTGCCCGAGCTACACGTGCCGTCACAATCGTTCTCCCCACTGCAGGCGGCGCCCACCACGACCGTGAATTCCCGGAAGGAACCCTCGGGCTCGGAGCCGGTGCCGCAATAGTCCGCAATCCGGAGCTTCCACTCGCCCGCCACGGGCAGCCCCTCGAACGCGGAGAACGACTCGAGAGGGCGGTACGTCGAGGGCATGATCGTCTGCCCCTGCGATCGCACCGGCAAGTTCGCAGCGCCGTCCCGGAACGTGTACCTCCCGTTCAGACGGCCGGCGTTGTTGCGCATCCCGTCGACCGGCTGATTGACGAGCGCGCGCGTGACTTCGCCGTGCGAGAGCTCGATCACCATGTCGCCGACCCAATCGACCTGTACGTCGATGGTCACCGAGAGCGTCCCCACCGTTCCCGGATCCTCGATCGTGACGGTCGAGAGGACCTGCTGCGAAGGGGGTCCGTCGCAATCCTCGTTGTCCGCGATGACTTGACGCTCTTCGTCCGTCGCGGTGCCGCTCGCCGCGACGTGACTACAGCCGGACTGTTCGTCGCAGCGGTCGATGGTGCAGACGTTCTCGTCGTCGCAGGCATCGCACGGGTCGCCTCCGGTGCCGGCCGTGCCCGCCGTCTGTCCACCGGTGCCGCTCGTCGCGCTCGTTCCACCTTCCCCGGCGCCCGCGGTACCTCCCGCCGCGCCGGCGCCGCCGGAACCCGCCGAACCGCCACTCCCCGCCGCAGAGCTGCCGCCTTCGCCAGCCGTGCCCGGCATTCCTCCCAGCGCGCCCTCGCCGCCGGCTGCGCCGCTTCCGCCGCCACTGCCTCCGTCACCGCTTCCGGTTCCGGCACCACTGAAGCCCGCCGCGCCGTTGCCGCCGGAACCCCGGCCCGCCCTACCACCCGTTCCCTGGCTCTCCCCACCTCTCCCCGCCGTCGTGCCCGCGTTCCCCGCCTTGCCGTCGCCGTCGCGCGTCCCACCCGTGCCGGCGCGCTGACCCGCCGTCCCCGACCTCACCCCTTCGGGATCATCGAAGAACTCGGCGCCCTCGTCACCGCCGCACCCCGCTGCGAGCACGAGCGCGACAAACGGCAGGAGCGTACAGGCGACGTGTCGCCTGCTCCGGGAACCCTCGTTGGCCAAAGCGTCTTCAGTTTAGCACGAATCGCGCGCCAGGGCTCCTTGACTGCTGCCCAGCCGTTCTCAGCGACGCTGGTGTCCGGGCCCCACGATCTTCTTCCAAGCCTCGTCTACCGACCAGCTCGGCTTCACGTGCGGCGGGTGATGACACTCCGCGGCACACTGCGTTCTCTCGGGGATCTTGATCAGGGCCTTGTCCGCCGGGTTCGCGATGTGGCGCGAGCCCGGACCGTGGCACACCTCGCACTGTACGTTTTCCAGGCCTTCCACGTGCACGACCGTCGAACCGCCGGGCGCCTGGTAGCCCGTCACGTGGCAGCTCACGCAGTCGAGGTTGAACTGCTTGTTCTGGCGCGCGAGGGTCGCGTAGGCGTCGTGGTGAGCGGTGCGGTCCCAGAACGCGCGCTCGGGCTGGTGGCAGTTGGTGCACTGGTCAATCCCGACGTAGTCGCTCTGTCCCTCGGGCACCGGGGGCGGAAGCACGTCCCGGAAGGCGACCCGATTGTGCTCGTTGACGCGGCGGTAGTACGCGCCCAATCGGGACTCGGCACCCGGCTCGGTACCGAACTTCTCGCGCACCTCCACCAGCCGATAGCGGAACGAGCTGCCGGGCGGCGCAGGGCGCGGCTTCGACAGACCGGCGAGCTCGGAGCGCGCGCTCTCGAGGTCCGCCGTTCGCCCCGCGCGATCCTCGGCCCGAATGTCCTTGCGAGCGAGCACGCCCTCGAGATCCTGGATACGGCGCGCGAGCCGTTGCTTCTTCTCTTCGTCCTCGATCCCGGAGGCGTCCGCGAACACGACGCTGCCCCCCTTCACGAACAGATCCACGACCGCCACGGCTTGCAGGTGGTTCGAGCCCTCGACGACCAGCGTGTCGCCGATCTTCACGGGCGCTGCGGCGGTGTCGTTCGTCTCGCCGCGCTCGACCGGTTTTCCGAGCACCATGATCTGAAAACCGGGCACGGTTTCGGCGAGCCGGAGCGCCTGACCGCGCGGCAGCGTCACGAGTGCCACGCGAATGCGAGCGCCCGCGGCTTCGAGCTCCGCCCGCGCGGCGGCCAGCGCCTCACCCGCATCGCCGACGGAGAGTCCCGCGGGAGGCTCCCTCGCGAAGGCGGGCACGCTCACGCCGGCGACGCCCACTCGCTCCTGGCCGACTTCGAACACGCGCGTGCGCACGATGTTCTGACCCGTGAGGTTGGCGGCGACCGGAGTCATGCCGGCGGCCGCTGCAGCTGCCATCGGAGCGGCGCCACCGGCCCAGTCGTTGGCCCCGGGCGACCAGGCGCCGAACTTCAGCCCGCCGAGGAGCTCGACCAGCGTCTCGGCCTTCCAGCGATCCTGCTCGCTCCCCTTCTCGGCGAGCACGGGCTCCTTGAAGAGCATGGGGCCGGCACCGAGCAAGAGGCTCGACGGCGCCGCCGCGGCATCGCTCTTCAGGAAGGCGGAGAAGTGGTCGACCCCTCCCAGCATATCCTTCACGCAACCACATGGCTCGAGGGCGCCGGCCAGGTTCGAGACCAGGTAGAGCCGGAGCGTCGGCACCTCCTCCTCGACCGCGGCCGGAGCCGGCGTGCGCGAACAGCGACAACCTGCGCCCAAAAGCGCGAGCAGGACCAGGATGCCGAGCAGAAAAGGGGGCCGAAAATGCTGCCGCATCGCCGCGCACGCATAGCACGGGCCCGCGCCCTGGCTCGCGGGACGGCGCCGTCTCGTCCGGGGAAACACACCGCGATTGTCGAGCCCCCTCGGGTGAGCCCATAATCAGGGCGTGGCACTCGACGCGCGGGAGCCGAGGCTCAAGGGGCCGACGGCATTCGGGCCGTTCGTTCTGGAACGGCGGCTTGCAGTCGGCGGCACCGCGGAGGTCTTCCTCGCCCATCCGAAGATCGGAATCGCCCCCGCCCCTCACCTGGTGGTGAAGCGGCTCCTGCCGACCGCCGGCGAAGGCGCCTCGCACTACGAGCTGCTCGAGCGCGAGGCGGACCTGCACCGCAAGGTGCGGCACCCGAACGTCGTGACGGTCTACGGCGCGGGCATCGTGAAGGGCGAGCCCTACCTCGCGATGGAGTACGTCGAGGGGCTCGACCTCTATCGCATGCTGCGCCGGCTCGACGCGGACGACCGCGATCTGCCGATCGAGGTCGCGATTTTCATCGCGCGTCAGGTCGCCGCCGCGCTGACGGCGGTTCACGCCGCGACCGACGACTCCGGGCGCTTGCTCCACCTCGTGCACCGCGACGTGACGCCCTCGAACGTGTACCTGTCGGTCAAGGGCGAGGTGAAGCTCGGCGACTTCGGCATCGCCCGCGTCGAGGAAGAGGCCCGCTCGACGCTGGGAGGCGGCCTGAAGGGCAAGTTCGGCTACCTCGCGCCCGAGCAGGTCGCGGGCGAGCGCTTCGACCACCGCGCCGATCTGTTCGCGCTGGCGGCGCTGCTCGGCGAGCTCCTGATCGGGGAGCGGGTATTTCCGGGCGGCGGGCAGCTGGCCGTCCTCTTGGCCATCCGCGACGGCAACATCGAGCCGCTGCGGCGGGAGTCCTCGCGGCTCCCGCCCGGCCTGTTCGAGGTGTGCGAACGGGGACTCGCCTGCGATCCGGACCAGCGGTTCCAGTCCGCTGGGCAGTTCGCCGCCGCGCTCGAGGCGTTCCAGACGGCGACCGAAGTGAACATCATCGGCGAGCTCGCCCACTGGGTGCACTGGGCCCAGGACCAGCGCGAGCTCGCCAAGAAGCTCGAGCACAAGATCCGGACGTCTTCGCAGAACCTGCAGGCCGTGCGCGCTTCGAGCTCGGTACCGAAGCTGAAGGCGACGGAGCCGGTCGGGCGGCGCCCGCTCGCGGAGACGAGGCCGGCTGCTCCCCCCGCCGCGCAAGACGACATTCCGCCGCGCGTGCGCCGTGCCACGGGCGAGCTCGTCGAAGGGCTCACTTTCGCCCGGCTGATCGAGCTCATCGCCACCGGCGAGCTCGGCGCGGACGACGAGGTTTCGTTGCTCGGCCGTGACTTCCGCCGCATCCGCGAGGTGGACGAGCTCGCGCGTCACGTCCTGCCCTCGACGACGGCCGTCACGGGCAGGGTGGCCGGGCCGGGCGCGCCCGACTACCAGTTCGTGCTTCACGATCAGTCGATGCTCGAGGCGCTCGCGCTCCTGCGCAGCCGTCGCGAATCGGGAGCGCTGTTCGTGGTGCGCGGGGGTAACGGCCGCGGAACGCGCAAGGAGATGTACCTCGACGGCGGCAAGCTCCACCACGTCGCATCCTCCGAGCGCAACGAGCTGCTCGGTGAATACCTGGTCCGCCGCGGCAGCCTCACGCGGGAAGATCTCGAGCGCGCGCTCGCCGAGCTCGGGCACCACGGCGGACGGCTCGGCGACACGCTGATCTCGCTTGGCATCGTCGACGCCGTCGACGTGTTCCGCGCCATCCGCGACCAGGGCCGCGACCGGGTGGCGGCGCTCTGCGCGTGGAAGGAGGGCCTCGCCTCGTTCTATCGCGGCGCGACGCCGCCGCACGTGGAAT
>DASXWF010001392.1:0-3168 GCA_036503835.1 Polyangiaceae bacterium
CGCGATCCAGGCGAAGAGCTGCGCCCGTGGATCGGAGGAGGTCCGCGCCGCTTCGAGCGCCGCGAGGTAGTGCTCCGAGACGTTCGTGAGGCGCCCGTGCACGGAGTCGTCGAAGCCGCGCGCGAAGCTCGCGAGCAGTCCCCGCTGCCGGATGCCGTCGAGCCTTTGCCGCGCGAGCTCGGCCTGCGCCGCCGTTCCTCCCGGCGAGACGAGCTCGCCGAGCAGCCAGCGTCCGACGGTCTCGCCGCTCTGCGAGCCCTTGGCCTGCGCGCGAAATTCCCCGAGCGGCGGCTGGGCTCGCGGAGTGCCGGCCGCGCAACCCGGCGCGGCGGAGGCCGCGAAGGCGGCGAGGAGCAACGTCGAAAGCGCGGCGCGAAGCGGCCGTTTTCGTCTCATGGTTCGATCACCAGGCGCTGACTGAGAGCTCGATCGACGTCTTCGCAGAAGCGCTTGAACGCCGGATAATCCTGGGGCTTCACGCGCGCGACGCGCAGCCCGAGCTTGCCCTTGACCGTCACGCGATCGGGCTTGGTCTCGACGCTGAGCGAATACCAGCCGAAGGGACCGTCGATCTTCTGCGGCTCCGGCGCGGAAATCACGCGCGCACCCGCCGGGAGCTCCACCACGAAATCGTCGCGCAGCTCCGCGAAGGAGTGAATCCACACGTCTTGCTTGCGCTGCGAGAGCGAGGCGTAGCTCGACGTGAGGCGCTGCGAATTCGTGACCGCCATCGACAGCTGCGCGCCCTCGCGCCGCGCGAAGCTCGGCGCCGTCCCTTCGAGGTGCAGGCGCACGGGCTCGCGCGCGTCGTCGAGGTTCGAGGTCTGGACGCCCTGGGCGCCCGCCAGGAGGACGAAGCCCGGCAGCTCGCTGCCGAGGTCGTGGGTGATGCGCTCGCGGCGCACCGACTCGGCGTGATACTGGCGCCGCCAGTCCGCCGCGTTGTGGCCGGCGGCCCGGTAGTCGAGCGTGAGCTTGGCTTCGCCGTTCTTCTGCACGCGCGCGTGGACCTCGCGCGCCACGAAGTTCTTGTCCAGGGGAGGCGCCGGGATCTTCACGAGCTTCGGTTTGCCGTCGTTCACCAGCATGCCGAGCGCGCCGATGTCCATGCGCGGCAGCTCCTCGATGCCCGTGTGCTCGGCGGTGCCGTCCAGGAAGAGGTCGAGCGAAGGCACGTACGCGATGGCGTGATCGAACGGCGCGAAGCTCGGAATCTTCGAGAGCAGGTCGCCCTTCAGCTGCGTGCGCAGCACGACCAGCGTCGCCGGGATGCCGAGCTCCTTCAAGAGCGTGACCAGGACGGTCGCCTTGTCCTTGCAGTCACCCCAGCCGCGCGTCACGGTCTGGACGCAGCGCCGCGGCTTGTAACCGTAGATGCCGAACTCGAGCGCGACGTAGCGGGTGTTCTTGGTGACCCAGTCGTAGACGGCCTCGACCTTCTCGCGCTCGCTCTTCTTGCCCTCGGTGATCTTCTTGGCAAGCTTGCGGGTCTCCTCGTCGAGATCGAACTGATCCTTGACCAGGCCCCAGTACCAGCGCCCGAGATCGTCCCAGGATTTGTAGGTGGAGACGTGCACGAAGCCGAGCACCTCGGGCGCCGGCGGCATGTCCGGCTCGGGATCGAGCCCCGCGACACGGGCCGCGAAGAAGCGATACACGCGCTGGTTGCCGGAGTCCGACTGCGAGAGCTCGAGCCCGGGGACGCGCTGGTCGAAGTAGAGCGGGCGCGTCTTGGGCGCGACCACGACATACTCGACGTTGGCCTTCGGATCGCCTCCCTGCAGGTACGTGATCTCGCCGAAGTAGTCGTTGAACTCGTTGCGCGGCGTCACGTCGTCCACGCGGTAGCGGAGCTCCACGACGTCGCCCGCCTCGAGCCGCGGGAACTGCACGTAGAAGGTGCGGCCCGAGGTGTACATCGAGATCGACGGATCGTCGGCCGGGCCTTCACCCCACTCGATCGCCTCGTCGACGCGGCCGCTCGCGCGGTAGACCTTCGCGCCGCGGAGCTCGACGATCTGGCGGTCCGCTTCGTAGACGAAGGCGTGCTGGCGCGCGTTCGCCGCCGCGGCGTCGGTGAGCGGCTGGAACACCACCTGCCGGTACTGACTGGCGAGGCAGTTCTCGTAGACCGTCGACACGGTGAGATCGCGCAACGTCCGCTGGTTCTCGCCGTTCGGCGGCGCGTGCCGGAGCGGCAGGAGGCGCTCGGGCGCCCAGGCGTAGGCCTCGTCGGCGCGCGGCTTCTTCGGCTCGACGTGCTCGACGTACTCGCGCACCGCCTTGTCTTGCGGGCGGATCCTGAGGACCTCGCGCAAGAGCGCGAGCTGCTGCTCCGTCTTGCCCGTTTCGCCGTACAGGTCGGCGAGCGTGCGCAACGTGGCGACGTCTTCGGGGGCGAGCTCGAGCGCGCGCTGGTAAGTAGCGACCGCGCGCGCCGTCTGGCCGAGCGCGCGGTACGTGTGCGCGGCGGTGTTCAGCGCCCACAGGTCGCCCGGATGCGAGGCCACCAGACGCTCCGTCCAATGCTCGGCGGCGCTCTTGTCGCGCCTCGCGACTGCGAGCCCCATCATCTGTCCGAGGAACCCGCCGTCGTCGAAGCGCAGCCCGCTGTAGCGCGCCTCGACCTCCGCGGCGTCGCTGCTGCGGCCCAGCGCGCGCAACGCCGAGGCGTACAAGTTCAGGAGGTTGACGGCGTCCGGGTTGCGTGCGAGCGCGTTCTCGAGCGTCGCGAGCGCGGTGCGCGGCAGCCCCGCCATGCCGTAGAGCTCGACGCGACCCTGGATCGCCGCCAGATCGTCGGGATCCCGGGCGAGCAGGCGATCGAAGTAGGGAAACGCCTCCTCGTACGCGGGGCTCGCCCGCCGGTGCAGCGCGCGCGCCAGGAGCACCTCGCGGATCGGGGGACCCTTGGCGCTCAGCGCTTCCGCCTTCGTGATCCAATCTCCGCGCTGGTTGTGATCTTCGGCGAGCGCCGCGGCGAGCAACAGCCGCCGCACGGTCGGCGCCTGCTCGGCGGCTTTGAAGGCGAGATCGCGCGCGCGGTGCACGGCGGAATCGTCGCCGTCGGTTTCGTTGAGGTAGCGCGCGTACGCTTCGAGGTCGGCAGGGCGGGGCTTGGCGCCGGCGGTGAGGAGCTCGAACGCCTGCACGGCGCCCTCGAGCTTC
>DASXWF010001393.1:0-2005 GCA_036503835.1 Polyangiaceae bacterium
CGTAGCGGTTTCCTTCCCATTGAATTTGGGCGCACCGCTCAAGCAGTCTGAGGCACTCGTTCTCGGGGAATGCCCCGCCGCCTGTTGAACTTGGGGTAGCGGCGGCAGGTTGATTTTCTTTACGCGACTTTCTTCTCCGACGCCACGGCCTTCGTCGGGCGAAGAGCGGCGACGAGAGCGGGCATGCCCTTGTAACCCTTCACGCGGCGGAAGCCACGCTGCGCTTCGGCAACAGCCAGTGCGACCCAGCGCCGAATCATTGCCTCATCGCGCCAGCGCTTGACGTTACGGGTGACCCGCCGCAGCGTACCGTTCAGGTTCTCGATCGCGTTGGTCGTGGAGAACGAGCGCACCAAGGTCTTTGGCAAGCCGAGGTTGATGACGGTCAATGTTTCATCGAGTCCCTCGCGCAAGCTAGCTGCGGCACTGTCTTCGCCATTCGATTCGAGCCAAGAGGCGAGTTGGAGCAGCTTCTTCTTTGCCGTGGACGCCGTGGCGCTCGCGTATGCGTCCCTCATCTGTCGCGCGACGTAAGCGCGGCGCGCTTCGTCGAGATGATCTCGAACATTGCGCAGCTTGTGCACCTGGCAACGCTGAACGACCGCGCGGTCTCCGAACACGTCCTTCAGCGCTTTGCGAAGTCCCTTTCCACCATCGATGACGAACAGTATTGATGCTTCGACGCGCAGCCCTCGCTTGATCAAGTCTTGAAGCAACTCTGTGGCGATCACATGATTCTCCGTCGAGCCCGCCCAGATGCCGAGAGGAACCTTGGCGCCGTCGATGGCGACGCCAAGCGCGATCAGCACGCTGCGCCGAGCCACCTCGACGCCGTCGATGAACATTGCGCACAGGTCGACATCACCGAGGGGCCGCGACACAAATTCGGCAAGCTTCTCGGTTGTCGCATCGATCAATCCTCGGCTCGCATTGCTCTTGCTCGCGCCGCGCGCTTCGATTTCGGGCTCGACCGGATCCAAGCTTCTCTCATAGCCCCGCGTCGAAACGCCGAGCACGATCTGCTCCGCGACTCGGGCAGAGAGTGGATCGCCCTCGCGCAACGCTTCCATGCTCGGCAGGACCACCTCGCGTTTGCCCTTGCCACGCTCTCGGACCCGCGGGTGCTCGACCACGACGTTTCGGCCCCCAAAGGCTACAGGCGCACGCGCCGTGCCCCAGTGGTGGTGCGTCCGCCCCGGCAAGTGCTTGCCCTTGGGCCCCGCTATCAGGGCCGCCTCCGTCGCGAACAGCTCCTGCAGCACCGTCATGCCCATCTGCTGCACGAACGCGAGCAACCCCTTCTTCGTGGCGTCCATGGCGAGCAGCAACGGCAACATCAGCTGCTGCATCGCCACGCTCGTCTCGATCGCCCCTTGCTTTCTTTCCCTGACTGCGTCTTTCTTCATCTCGGCGGCTCCTCGGCCCCGAAGGACCGGTTGTCTTGGCAGACCCAGTTTCAGGTCAGCCAAGGAGCCGCCGCTACATCAAGATTTCAACAGTGGACGGGACATCCCCTAGCAGGCAGTGCGATCGGCAGCAGACGCCGACCTGCCGACAAAGGCCAAGGCAGCTAGCAGAACAACGCTACGAGCCATGCTGGCGAGATACGGACTCATTGTCCCACCTCTGTGTGTTCGCCGGGACTCGCGATCAAGAGTCCGCCGCCGTGCTCTGGCGTATCGAAGCCGATCTCCTTTGGCGGTGCTCCCCGCGTACCATACGGGATCCCAATTCCGGAAACTTCTGGTACGACAACGCCCTCAGCGTTGAGCCCAGGTCGCGGCGGAAACAGGATCGCCGAGATTTCCTCAGCGGTCAGCATCGACGCAGACCCGGTATCGTCGACCTGAAAACAAGTACCCCGCTTGACGATCCTTGGAGGTCTCTCCTTGCGTAGCACCGTAACCTCCATGGTCTCGCAGAATGCGCCTGTGCCGAGCGACACTGGGATGGGAATGGTGAGCGGCACAACAGTACCCCCCTTTTCTTTCGACAAACCTAGAGC
>DASXWF010001394.1:0-4714 GCA_036503835.1 Polyangiaceae bacterium
TCACCGTGGGCGAGCGGCGCGTCCGTGTCCGGGGAGCCGTTTCCGTCAGCGTCGACGTTGGCCGTGCCGTTGAACGCGCTGACGATGCGAATCACGCGCCCGTTGTCCGAGGGCACCCACTGCCCGAGCTCGCGATCGTAGTAGCCGGCGGGCACGCTGGTCCCGTTCGGAATGTTCAGGAAGTTTTCGAGATAAAACGGCAGGTCCTGGTTGAAGTCGACGCGCGTCGCGCCGGCGACGAGCGCCGCATCGACGCTGAGCTCCGCCGCGTAGGTGTAGCCGCTGCTCGGCGGGAGCTCGCCCGGCATCGCCTCGTCGCCGCGCGCTCCCACCGTGAACTCCGTGGCCCGCACCTCCACGTCGTCGAGTGGAACGACGCTACCGTCCGGAAGCGTCATCGTCGCCGTCGTTCCCGGGGGAAACATCACCGTGGCGCGGCGCGTGCCGTCCGCGTCGACGGAGGTCGATCCGCGCGCGACCTGGTACACGGGTGCGTCCACCTCGATCGCCGTGACTTCGGGATCCAGGCCCACGAGCGCGATCTCGGGTGCGGCGTCGAAGCCTCCCCACTTCGGTTCCACCCTGCGCTGGGCGCGCAGGTAGCCGTCGGCGGCGACGTCGATCACGAGCGATTCGCCGCCGTTCACTGCCAGGTAGAAGGTACCGTCCGGGAGCGTCGTCGACACGCCGAGCTCGGGTGCGCCGACCACGCTAACCGCGGCTCCGGAGATGCCCGTCCCCGCCAGATCGAGCACCCGGCCGCTCACCACCGCGGCGCGGAGCGGCTCGATCGTACCGGGTTCGACGCCGGTCTGCGGAGCGTCCGGTCCCGTGTAGAGAAATTCGAAGCTCTTATCGAGCGTGGTGACGGAAGCAGCGTCGACCGGGGGACACGTCACGGTGTGGACGCCCGTTTCCGGGTGGCAATAACGGAGCGTGCACGGGTCGCCATCGTCCTCGAGCAGCACGGGAGGACCGGACGCGCAAAAACCCTCGGCGTCGCACGCGTCGTCGCTGGTGCAGAGGTTGCCGTCTTCGCAGGACGTTCCAGCTGGCTCAGGCGCATGCGAGATGCCGTCGAGCGGATCGCATACGTCGCGCGTGCACGGATCGCCGTCGTCGAGCACGAGCGGTGTTCCCGGCAGACAGTCCCCGCTGCCGTCGCACGCCTCATCGCCGTCGCAGGCGTCGCCGTTGGAGCAGCTCGACCCCGCCGCGACGGCCGTGTGCACGGGGCCGCTCGCAGGGTCGCAGCTGTCGCTCGTGCAGGCGTTGCCGTCGTTGAAGTCGGGGGGGGGACCCGCGACGCATGCTCCCGTAACGTCGCAGACGCTGACACCGTTACAGACGTCCCCGTCCGTCTCGCAGCTCGTGCCCGGCAGCGGAGTGTGAGCCACGCCGCTCGCGGAATCGCAGGCGTCGGCCGTGCACGGGTTGCCGTCGTCGACCCCGGGGGGCGTGCCGGCCGCGCAGCTACCGGCGCCGTTGCACGTCTCGGCCCCGTTGCAGGCGTCGCCGTCCGCGCAGCTCGCGCCCGCGGCGACGGCCGTATGGCTGACGCCCGAACTCGGGTCGCAGGCGTCGGCCGTGCACGGATTGCCGTCGTCGACGACCGGCGGCGTGCCCCCCAAGCAATTAGCGGACGCGCTGCACGTCTCGGCTCCGTTGCAGGCGTCGCCGTCCGCGCAGCTCGTGCCTGCTGCCACGGCCGCGTGGATGACGCCCGTCGCGGGATCGCATGCGTCCGTGGTGCACGGATTGCCGTCGTCGATGGCGACGGGCGCGCCGCTCGTGCAGGAGCCCGCTTGGCAGGTGTCGGACGCGGTGCAGGCGTCGGCGTCGCTGCAGGCAGCGCCGTTCGGCTTTTCGGGATTTTCGCACAGGCCGGTGGCCGGAGCGCACGCGCCGGCGTCGTGACACTGGTCGGAGGCGACGCAAACGACGGGAGCGCCGGCGACGCAGCTACCGGATGCGTTGCACGTCTCGGCTCCGTTGCAGGCGTTGCCGTCGCTGCAGCTGGTTCCGGCGGGCACGGGGGTGTGCACGACGCTGCCCCCGGCGAAGCTGTCGATCGTGCAGGGATTGCCGTCGTCGATGTTGACGGGAGTGCAGACTTCGACACCGGCGGTCCCCGGCTCGCAGGTGAGGCCGGACTGACACTCCGCGTCGCTCCGACAGATGCCCCCCGCCGGGCAAGGGCAGAGGGCGTTGCAGTCGGTCGCCCCGGGGCACACCGCGGCCGACGAGAGCGGGCGATGATGAATGGTGGCGTTGGGCCGCACCTCCAACGTCCGGGCGAAGAAGGAGCCGTAGTGCCCAGTCGAGGTGCTCAACGTGAGCGTCGCGTTCGGTGCCACCACGAGGCCGCGGAGGGCGGTCATGACGTTCACCGGACCGTTCGTCGCCAGCGCGAAGACGACGTTGCCCTTGGTCGGCTGGGTTTCGACGACGGCACCGCTCCATGCGAATGCGTTTTTCACGTTGATGAAGACCGGTCCGGCACCATTGTCGACGTCGAGGATCGCGGTCGCCTCGAGTGACAGGCTCGTGAAGTAGTAGGTGCCGGCGCGAAGCTTCAGGTGCGAGCGAGCCTTCACGACGATGTTGCCGTACGTGCCCGGGTCGATGATTTGCGTCTTGTCGGGCTGCAGATCGCAGCTGCCGCGATTCAACGACGGGAATGCCGCATTCCAGGCCAGGATCTCGAGCGGCTTGAGATTCGAGTTCTGAGAAATCGTGCCGTCGATCAAGACGTTCGGGCCGCGTGTCAGGGTGTTGGCGGTCCTGACGGACCCGAACAGGTGCGCGCGCGCCCCCACGTCGATCCCGGTCAGCTCCGAGTAAGCGCTCTGCGCCTGGGCGTCGGTTCCGATCGCCAGCCGTGCGCTAGCCTCGACGCTCGCGACGGACGCGAAGCCGCCCGCGTCCTTGACGAGTTTCACGCCGTTTCGCTGCTTCAGACTGCCGAGGGCGGTACCGAGCGCGAGGTCGGAGGGCAGCACGCCTGCGGGTGTCTTCACGGCGAACGTGACGTTCGTCACCGAGCCGCCCGTGGGCGGAGCCGTGAACGCGCACGGGCCGGACGTCACACGCTCCTCGACGCTGCGCGTGCTCTCCGGCTTCCGATCCGCGCGATTGCACGCAGTCGCACACACCAAAAGACCCAGTCCCACGACGCGCGACTTCATCGTCCACTCCTCTGAAGAGGTACGACGATACACCGATTGAATCGGAGTACTCGTGCGCGTGCGACACGACTTCCGTGCGCGAGCGGCACGAGTCACTTCGCTGCGTCGTAATCGGGACCGCGCGGCCGCGTGCTCATTCCCGATCGTGCCCGAGGAACGCGCAGCGCCGTTGTTGGTTTTTGCCAGGTTGGTGGGCGAGCGGCGCTGCCACGGTGCGGGAGCGTGCCCGCGAACATCCTATGATGGAGAGTAAGGGACGTTCCCGAAAAACCGAGGTGCCCACGCTGTTACTTCGTGACGGGCTACGCAGACCGGGTCCAACGTCAGCGCTGGGTTCAGCGACTGCCCCGTTCTCCCGAGCCCGAGACCACGCCCTTCGAAGCCTCACAGCCGTTCTTGTCGCCCATCTGGCACGCACGCCGATAGAGCTCGAGCGCGCGCTTCACGTCCTTGGTGACGCCATGGCCTTCGAGGTACGAGTCGCCGAGCAGGATGCAGTGTCGCGTGTCTGCGGCATTGCAATGACGGGTGTTGAGCTCGAGCGCACGCTGGTCGAGCGCTTTCACGTGCTCGTCGTCGGACGGGCTCAGGTCGAGCATGCGAGCGGCGCCCGAGCAGCCGAGGCTCGCTCCGAGCCTGCAGCCGCGCTCGTAGAGGTCGAGCGCTTTCGTAGGGTCGAGCTCTGCGCCGCGGCCGATCTTGTGGAGGTAGGCGAGCTTCGCACAGGCGCGGCCGCTCTTGAGCTCGCAGCCGAGTGAATAGTGGTGCGCCGCTTCTTTCGCGTTCCTCGTTCGCTCGAGGGTCAGCTCACCGAGATCGGCGCAGCCGTCGCCGTCACCGAGCTCGCACGCGCTTTGGAAGCCCTGCTTGGCGGCATCGTAGTCTCCGGCCACTCCACGCTGCTCCGCGTACATCAGTCCGAGCAACCGGCAGCCTTCCGAACAGTTTGCGTCACAAGCCGCCTTGTAGCCTGCGAGCTCGGCCTCGGGTTTGCGCTTGGCCTTGGCCTTGCTGATGCGCTGCTCGCAGGTCGGCGGCTTCGGCGCAGACTTCCGCTGCCGTGCTTCGTCGCTCGACGACTTTGGGTACGACGCCTGAGTGACGGAAGGGCCCGATCCGCACGCCGTCACGACGAGGAGCACGACCAGGGTGCCTACGGCTCTCAGCATCAAGGAGCATGATAGACTCATGGCGCCGGAGTCGAAAAGCCTTCGCCAGCGTCATGGCCGGGTGATGATTCGCGATGACGGCCAGGCAGTAGAAAGGGGCTGTTCCGCGCGGACGCGGGTCGGGTCGCGCGGACGCGCGGCATGAACGTCGTCAGCATGCCTCGCTCGAGGACTTGAGCGCGCTCGCGGGCATGCCGATCGGCGTAGGGATCGTCGCGAACCCGCGGCTCGGGACTATCGGGATTTTCCGAGCTCGAGGCTGTTTCAGAACGAGAAATGCAGGGAGGCCGCGGATTTCGATGCACGTACCCTTCGAAATAGCGGCCCGGGCGGCGTTCAGTCCCGTATCACACTGGG
>DASXWF010001395.1:0-16574 GCA_036503835.1 Polyangiaceae bacterium
AACGGCAGCCGGCCCGACACGAGCTTGTAGAGGATGATGCCGAGCGACCAGATGTCCGAGCGCGGATCGACGTCGCGCGACGACGTCATCTGCTCGGGCGACATATAGAGGGGCGAGCCCATCAGCGCCGAGGTCCGCGTCATGGCGTCGCCCGCCGCGGTCTGGGCCTTCGAAATTCCGAAATCGAGCACCTTCACCACCGGCGAGCCGTCGGCGCGTCGCGACAGGTAGAGGTTCGGTGGCTTCAAGTCGCGGTGGATGATGCCGAGCGCGTGCGCTTCGGCGATCGCGTCGCATGCCTGCAGCACGTATTCCGCGGCTTCCGCGATCGGCAACGGACCGCGCTGCAAAAGCAGCGCGCCGAGGTCCGCGCCCTCGAGGTACTCCATGACCATGAACGGCTCGCCGCTGTCCAGCGTGCCGACGTCGGAAACCCGAACCACGTGCTCGCTCTTGATGCGGGTTACCGCTCGTGCCTCGCGCACGAACCGGAGCACGGCTTCGCTGTTGGCGGCGACCTCCGGCAGCATCAGCTTGATCGCGACGTGGTGGAAGAGCTGAAGGTGCTGAGCGGCAACGACCACGCCCATGCCGCCGCGGCCGAGCACTCGCTCCACGGCGTACTTGCCGGCCAGCACCTGACCTGGACGAAGCTCGAACATGCTCGGGCGCCGCGGCCCCGACC
Organism: Polyangiaceae bacterium; assembly: GCA_036503835.1. Classification (GTDB taxonomy): domain Bacteria; phylum Myxococcota_A; class Polyangia; order Polyangiales; family Polyangiaceae; genus PMG-095. The sequence goes on from DASXWF010001395.1 coordinate 686, forward strand.
CCGTCGCAGGTTCGAGTTACCGCAGCATCCGGGATGCTATCACGTCTCCCCCGAGGGATTCATCCAGCCCCGCACAGCGCGGCCGAAACGGCTTCCGCGGCCCTCCGCGAGCAGCCTCCCGCAAAAACTAACTATGCCGGGCGCCCGCGCGCGACGGCGAGCTCGAACCGGCTATCGCGCTCGCGCCACGACCACCTTCGCCAAGAACGCCGGCCCGCTGCGCTCCACCACGAACCCCGCCTGCTCCAAGTCTGCGCTGATGTCCCACGCGAGGTAGTCTTGAAAAAACGGCTCGTTCATGTCGCGGCCGAAGTTTTCGAGAAAGACGCGGAGCTCCGGCGAATCGGAGAGCTGCGCGGCGTCCTCGATCACGACGAGCCCACCGGGAGCCAGTACGCGCCGCATTTCGCGGAGCACGTTGCGACGCGCGCGGAGCGGCAGCTCGTGAAAGAGGAAGACGCTCGTGACGGCGTCGAAGCTCGCGTCCGGAAATGGTAGCGCCTCCGCGTTGCCGGCGCGGAGCTCGACGCCCTTGCCGGTGAGGAGCTCCCGCGCCCGGTCGAGATAGAACGAGCTGAGGTCGATTCCAGCATAGACGTGCTGCGGCAGCGCCAAGCCGAGTTGCTGTAAGAAGCGCCCGGTGCCGCACGCGACGTCCAGAACCCGTTGCCCGGGAGGCCGTCCGCGGCTGGCCCGCGACAGCTCCGCAATCGCTTGCCGGCGCATCACGTCCGCAGTGCCGAGAAAGAGAAACTCGACTCCCAGGTCGTAGAGCTCGGCGGAACGGTGACTCAAATAGCCGTCCGACTGCCAGTGAAAGTTCCGCCGAAAGTAGTCCGGATATTCCCCGAAATTTACGTCGGCCGGCAGGTCGCGCACCTTGCCCTGGTGCGCCCGGCGGATCATGCGCGCGACCTCCACCGCGAGCGCCGGAAGGCCCGACAGGTACTCGCGGACCGGCAAGCTGAAGAGCAGCTCCTCGCCGTAGAGCCCGTCGGCGACGTTCTGCACGTCGCGCTTCAGAAGCGCCCGCAGGCGAGCATGCAGGTGACGGACATCCGCTTGCGACGGACGCTCGCGCGGGCGCAGGAAGGGCCGCAGCCCGAGGTGAGCGGCGACGAGCGAGAGCCGCAAAGCAGTCTGTTGCGCCTGATAGGCGACGCGGGTGAGGGGAAGGAGCCTCGACATACGCGCTTCCCAGCATGGAGCCGGGAAGCGCGATGTAAAGACGTGACCGCCCTCTGCTTCGGAAGCGAGCGCAGAGGTCGGGGTCACGGGTACGCTTCACGATGCTCGACGCGAGGCTGCGGTCGTTCGCGCATGGCCGATTGTGGCCGCCTCCGGCCGCCCTTCGAGGAGCCCACCAGCGCGCCGCCGATGGCGGCGATCATGCCCAGGAAGAGCGCTCCGAAGACGCCCCAGAACGCCTTCCCCGTATCCTCCGCGGCACTCAGCGCGTCATGGCGCACCTCGGCGAGCTGCTGCTTCATCTGGCCCTGCGCCTCTCCGAAGCGAGCCTCGATGCGGGTCGCGAGGTCATCGGCGTCATTCTGTCCGAGCGCGGTGTTCGTCGAGATGGCGATGACCAGCGTTTGTCGATCCAGGCGTCCCTGGCGCAGCGCGTCTTGCATGACGTTCCGCGTGGCGGCCTGCAGCTGTTGGGGCGTGACCTCGGGCTTCCCTTCGGCTCGCAGGCGCGCGTTGAGCGGGGTGAGTGCGTCCTCCATTCCGAGACCGAGCTGTTGCGTGACTTGCGGAAGAATCGGCGCGCTGTCGCCGACCACCTGTGCCGCGGTGCGTCCCACGGCTGCGGCGCCGGACGCCAGTCCCGAGACCACGGTTCCGATGAGCCACATTCCTGCCACGACCGTCAGACCCCACATCACGAGTCCCTGCAGGGCGCCCGTCATGCGCGTCAGCGCGTTCGCGCCCCGCGCTGCGACGAAGCCGCCGAGGAAGAGCGCCACCAGAGAAACGATCAAGGCCCACACTCCCGTGAAGATGCTGGAAGGCTTCAGGCTGCCGGGGTCCTGGGGATCGATGGCCGAGAGCCCGAGGGCCAGGCCTAGCGAGTAGAGGAGCGCCGCCACGCCGAGGGCGGCAACGGTCCCGCCCACGATGGCGCCCCAGCGCAGGTTGGAGGGGGCTTCCGAAACGACGGCTGTCGCGTGCGGCGACACCGACGTGGCGGGCTCCATGCGAACGGACTCTGAACGTGTGTCCTCGACGTTTGCCATGAACCCATCGCGAGCAACCGCCATGCCGCCGCGTCGCGCAATCCTCGAATCGAATGAGGGCCGCCTCCGCCGTCGCGCGCCCGCGTGCGCCACCACGCGCGCGCTCGCGAACGGCCCCGAGGTCAAAAGCCGCGTCGCGAAACGTCGGTACGCGGCAGATCTGCTTCACCCACTCGACGTGATGACGAACGAGACGGTTCCGCGCTTCTTCCGACGAGCGGGGTCCAGCCGTTCAGGTCGGTGACCTCGACGTCGAGCCCTGTGCTCGGGCGGCCCTGACGCCCTGACTGCGAAGGTGGGCGCACCTTGGCCCGGCCTACGATGGGACGAGGATCGCCGCGACCTCGGCGGTTCGATGGTCGCAGGGGGGGGCTGCGCGGAACGTTGAATTTCCGCCGACGGGCTGCACGCGCTTCTCGTGATCGGTGACGGCTCGTCTCCGATGTTGTTATCCTGCTTCCATGGTGGTCGGACGAAGAGTGCTCACGTTGGGCTTTTGTGTCTTGGCGGGCTGCAGCGGCGGCGAGGAAAATGGGGAGGAACGCGGCCTCGAAAACGAGGCCGCCGGTTCCGCCGGCAAGGGCTCAGCGGGCACGGGCGGTACCGGCATCATCATCACGGGTGGGAGCGCGGGGGCGGGCGGCATCTCGGGAAGCGCGGGCTCGTTCTCGAGCGGCGGCTTCCTCACCGAGGCGGGCAGCGGCGGGAGCGTCGAGAGCGGCGGGGCCGGCGGTCGCGCGGGCGGCGGAGGCAGCGCCGGGACGCCTCTCACGTGCGACGGCGATCAGATCGGGTGCAACGGGGTGTGCATGGCGCCCGGTGATCCCATGACCGACGGCTGCCGCGCCGTCCACAAGGAGGTGGGACGGAACGTCACGGATATCGAGACCGCCGGGGACGACTACTTCTACTCCGTGAGCGGGACGATCACCGGCGGAGCTGCGGACGGAACGGAGTCCGTCATTTTCACGACGGAAGCCTACGTCAAAGAGATCGAGGTCACGGACGAGTTCGTGTACGCGCTCACGACCGAAGCGGGGGAGGGCGAGGAGATCATCACGAAAATCCAGCGCCTGCCGCGGGCAGGTGGCGCGGAGCCCGAGCTGATCGCCGAGCTCGTCGACCAGGGTACGACGGAGAACATGCAGATCATCGGAGACGAGATCTACTTCTTGCTCGGGAGCAGCTTCGACAGCGAGCTCATGAGCGTGCCGATCGCCGGCGGCGAGCTCAGGGCGAGCGGCTACGATTCCCTCGCGTACGCGAGCTCGGGCGGCGAGCTCTTCTTTTACGGCAACCTGCCCGGCGAGCCCAGCGGTAGCTTCCTCCATGCCGTCCCACCGCTGCCGTTCGCAGCGCCGCCCGTCGAGATCGGACAGGCCACGTCGATGAGCGTGTACCTCCACGCTTACGAGGGCTATCTCTACTACGCCAACCTGCAGGGACTCGCGCGCATGCCGCTCACGGGTGGCACCGAAGAAATCGTCGAGGCCGTCTCGCTGACCTCCGTTCGCGCTTTTGCCGGTAGCGAGGCGTTCGTCACCGAGACAGGTCTCATCGATTCCATGGCGCTCACGGATGGAACCCGCACGCGCCTCGCCACGACGGCGGGCTTTTACCCGACGAAGTTCGCCGCCACCGCCACTCGCGTCTACGCGGCCGACCTCTACGCTCTCGTCGAGATCCAGCGCTGAAGCGCCTATTCGATCCGGACCTCGTACCTCTCGATCGTGAACGCACTCGAAGCACGCCAGAGCTCGAAGCCCGCCTCCACGCCGAGCAGGTACCAATCCGGCGTGGCCGTCCCGCGCTGGAGCGCGTCGTCGAGAGGGAGTCACCATCATGCCCTCGATGGCGAATGGCCGGGTGTCCGGTTCCTGATCGAAAAAAGAGAGAGCCGTTCCCCCTTCGGTGCCGAGAGTGTGCGCCGGCCCAGGCGCAGCCGTCACGGAGGCGATCCAATTCGTCTCCGAGGAGTGGTCCGCCTGGTTCGGGACTCGAGCATCTTGCGGGTCGCTCGCGGCGGTCCCATAGGAGCCAAACGTGATGGACCTCGCACTGTTCGACTTCGACGGGACGCTGACCACCAAGGACACATTTCGGGGTTTCCTCTACTTCTCGAGCAGTCGCGCGCGAATCGCCGCGGGCACCGTCGTTCTGGGGCCGCTCTTGCTCGGGTTTCGGCGCGGAATGGTGTCGGGCGCGGTGCTGCGGCGCGCATCCGCTCTGTTCTGTTTCCGCAACCGCAACGTCGAGGAGATCGACGAGCAGGGCCGTCGCTACGCGCGGACGTTCGGGACGATGCTGCGACCACGCGCGCTCGCCAGGCTCGAGTGGCACCAGGCGAGGGGCGACCGTGTCGTCATCGTTTCGGCGTCGCTGTCGACCTACCTGCGCCCGTTCGCGGAGTCGCTCGGCGTCGAGCTGATTTGTACGGAGCTCGACGCGCGAGATCGAGTCCACACCGGATTGTTTCGTGGCGGTGACTGTTCCGGCGAGGAAAAGGCGCGCCGCGTGCGTACTCGCTTCGAGCTTCGGGACTATGCAAGCGTCCACGCCTACGGCGATACCCATGAGGATCATGCGCTCCTCCGCCTGGCGAACCATCGCTACTTCTGCGGGCGCGAGGTCGATCCCTCGGTTCCCGTGGAGTCGCTGCGGCGACTACCGGGCTGAGCGCGGGAGCCGCTCTTCTCAGCAGCCGCCGCTCAACACGACGCCACGAGCGACGAGAGCGCGACCACTCGTCGGAGCCTTCGTTGCCGGCCGCAGCTGGTCGATTTTTCTCACCTCCGAGCTCGGCGCTGAGCGCGGTTCTCCGGCCCCGAGGCCGCGTTCGCGCTTCCCCTCGACAGGGCCGCTGGACTCGGGTCTGTTGTCGTCGATGCGTGCCAGGTTCGCCCTGGGGGGCGACGGGCTCCAGAGCGACCCCGCTCTCGAGCCCAGCGAGATCGGTGGCCACACCCTCCTTCAGCGGCGCCTGTCGCTGTTCGGCAAAGTCCTCGTCGTCCAGAGCATCCTCTACTGGCTGATCTACGCGATCATCTGGGGACCGAGCGTCGGGTTCGAGCAGTCGCTGGGGCACCTCGCGTCGTGGGACGTGGTCCTGCTCACCGCGATCTATTCGCTCTATTGGGTCGTAGCCCGCGGGCGCCCGCGCTCGACCGCCGTGCTGCTCGCGACGGACGTCATCGGTAGCCTGGCGATCGGAATCGACAACGTCTTCCTCATGCTCGGCGACCTCGGCACGATCTCCGGGGTTTTCGAGAACCTGATCGGGTTCATCTGCATCCTCCTGTTTCGCGCGCTGATCGTCCCGAGCACGGTCAAGCGCACCCTCTTGTGCGGCCTCCTCATGTGTGGCCCGACCCTCCTCGGCGTGGCGTTCGGCCCTCACCGTTTCGACGACCAGGCACTGTCGTGGGTCACCGTGGTGGGCTTCGGCGTCAACTGGTCGGTCATCGCGCTGACCTTCTCCGGCGTCGCCTCCGCCGTGCTCTACGGGTTGCGGCGCGAGGTCCGGGACGCACGAAGGCTGGGGCAGTACACGCTGGGTGAGAAGCTCGGAGAGGGCGGTATGGGCGTGGTCTACCGCGCCAGCCACGCGATGCTGCGCCGCCCCACGGCGATCAAGCTCCTGGCGGACGGCGGCGACGCGAGCCTCGCCCGCTTCGAGCAGGAGGTCCAGGTCCTGGCCGGCCTCAATCATCCGAACATCGTGACCGTCCACGACTACGGTCGCACCGCCGGGGGCTCCTTCTACTACGCGATGGAGCTCCTCGACGGGATGGACCTCGAGAAGCTGGTCGCTGCCGGCGGGCCGCAGCCCCCCGAGCGGGTGATCCACATCGTCAGGCAGGCGGCTCGTGGCCTCGACGAGGCGCACGGCGTGGGCTTGGTTCACCGTGACATCAAGCCCGCCAACGTGTTCGTGTGCCGCCGCTGGGGCGAGCCCGACGCGGTGAAGGTCCTCGACTTCGGGCTGGCCAAGAACAACGCGGAGCCTCCCTCGGCGCTCACGGGTCAGAACGTGGTGCTCGGCACGCCGCTCTACATCTCTCCCGAGGCGCTCAAGGGCCCGGGCCTGGTCGACGTGCGGAGCGACATCTATTCCCTGGGCGCGGTCGCTTACTACCTGCTCACCGGCGAGCCGGTGTTCGCCGGGCGCTCGGCCCTGGAGGTCTGCACACAACACCTGCACTCGGCGCCGGTCGCTCCGAGCGAGCGCCTGGGGCGCGCTGTTCCGGCCGACCTCGAAGCGATCGTCCTGCGCTGCCTCGCGAAGTCGCCCGAGGACCGCTATCCGACTGCCGCGGAGCTCGAGCGCGCCCTCGCGGCGTGTACCGCCGCCGCCGAATGGAACGCTGACCGCGCGCGGGCCTGGTGGAAGCAGCTCGGCGGTGTCCCCACACCAGCGCACGAAGACGAGGGCAGGGGCCGGACGGTCGAGATCGATCCGGGCACGCGTCATGCGGCGCTGCACGCGGCGCCGGCCTTGCCCATCGCCCGGCGCGGCCGGTAAGCCCGAAAGGCGTTTACCGAAGCTCACGCCGCGCGGGCAGTCCACGCCGTGCCTCGGCGGGCTCAGGCTTTCTTCCGTGCCTTGAGCCAGTGCTCGAGGTCGGGCAAGCTGCCGGGTACGAGCACACGGGGGCCGAGCGCGTCCCTGATGCGTTGCGAGACGCTGCCGCCGAGCACCAGCTCGACCGACTCGGGGAGCTCCGCCGACAAGTCACGAACGAATTCCAGGGCGGTCTCCGCCTCGAGTGAAACGATGGACAAGAGGACCATCGACGCCGACGAGCCCTGCGCGGCGCGCGCGATCTCCGGAGCCGGCGAGTTCGCTCCCAGGTAGAGCACGCGGTAACCCTGCACCGCTACCGTAACGCTGGCGAGCAGCGCGCCGAGTTCGTGCGTTTCCCCCGCGGGTGTCGTCACCACGGCGAGCTCCGCGCCCGGGTACTTCGGAAGTCTCCGCAAGAGCTCGCTCAGGCTGTCACGCACGAGCGTGGACGCGAGGTGCTCGCTCGCGACGCACAGCTTGCCCTTCGCCCAGTCCGTGCCTACCCGCGCCAGCAGCGGCCCGAGCACGTCGATGACCAGCGCCCGGGCCGAGAACAGAACGGAGGCGCGAACGAGCAGTTCTTGGGCCCGCTCGCCGTCGAATGCGTCGACGGCTCGCAAGAAGTCGTCGATGAACGACTGCACGGCTTCGTCGACGACGGGCTCGCCGCCGTGACCGGTCAGACCCTCCAGCGCTTCACGCGGGAGCCGCGCGATCTGTCCGATGGCGTGCCCTCGATCCGTGGCGAGCTTCAAGAGCCGCAGCCGTTCGAGGTCGGCCTGGGAGTACAAGCGGGCTCCGCCTCCGCTGCGATCCGGCTCGAGGGCGTCGTAGCGGCGCTCCCAGATACGAATCAGGTGCGTCGAAACGCCGGACAGCCGCGCGACCGCACCGATTCGATACCTCGGCTCAACCATGGCCGCGAAGCGCCGCGAGAACTTGGTCCACCCCGCGGTAGCCGTCGAAGAACCATGCCCACCACGCGATCATCATCGTCAAATGGCCGACGAAGATGCCCACGTGGCTCCACATTTCGACGCGATCGGACTTCTGGAACACGTACCGCCGCCAGTGGAAGACCTCGTCCACGGCGCTGTAGAAGAACGAAAGCAGGGTGAGGACCAGCGCGGGAATGCCGAACAAGACCCGCGCATGATACGCCGCCGTGAGGAGCACGCACGAGCCAATCCCGCAAAGGATGGTGATCCCGTGCACGAGGCCCTCGGCCGCCTTGATTTCTTCGCGGTAGACGGTGCGATGGCCGATGGTATCGATCGCGATGGAGAGCGTGAACACGAGCGCCCCGGCCGGAACGAGGTATGCGGCGGGGCTCAGGGCCGCGCCGGCCACGTGCCCGACCGCGACGAAGCCTCCGGTCGCCGCCACCAGACCGAACATGAGCCCGACCCAGGCGACGTAAACCGCCCAGTCGACGCGCGAGAACTCGCGCACCCGCAGCAGATAGACCAGAAACTCCGAAGGGGCTTGCTCTCGCCCCGGGGCACGGGAACCTTCGGGACCGGCGACGGCTCGGGCGGTCATCGCGTGCCCCCGAGCGCTTCGGGCTGCAGGGCGCGCCCGAACAAGCGCCGGCGCGCGCGCTCCGTCACTTCCTTCAGCACGGCGCTCGCGACGAGGACGAGCTTCTTCCAGCCCGAGACCCTCACTCGCCCTCGTAGCGCGTCGAAGTCGCGCCGCGCGAGCTCGTCCCCGATCGCGGCATACACCGAGCGAGCCGCCCGCGCCGCGAGCGCCGCCCGCAGGGGCAGGGCGTAGAAGCCCGCGTCGGCCGAGCGGTAGTAGCGGGAGGCGAGCGCCAGGATCCGTTCGACCGCGCTCCGAACGAGCTCGCGGCCGTGCAGGTCGCCGCACGCCGAAAGCACGTCGCCGGGCAGGTAACGCCGGTCGCGTTCGGCGTCTTCCCTCACGTCGCGACAGATGTTCGTGAGCTGCATGGCGATCCCGAGATGAGCCGCGTTTTCCTTGGCGCGTGGATCGGAGAGGCCGAAGACGTGGCAGAGCATCAGTCCGACGACGCCGGCGACGCGATACGAGTACAAGAGCAGCTCTTCGAGCGTGGCCACGCGAACCGCGCCGAGCTCGGAACGCATGCCGTCGAGCAGCGCTTGCGGGTATTCGCGCGGGATGCCGCGCCGCCGCACGAGCGCCTGAAACTCGGCGAGCACGGGGGGCCCGAGGACTTCGCCGGCGTAGATCGCCTCCAGCTCGGCGTAGAGCCGGGCCACGCGTTCGGGTCGCTCCGCGATTGGAGCGAGGTCGACTTCGTCGTCCGCTCTCCGGCACCACGCGTAGAGGACGGCGACGTCCTCGCGGGCGGCGGGATCGAGGAGCCGGCTCGCTAGTGAAAAGCTCTTCGAGTGCTCGGCGATGACGCTCCGAATCTCGGGGTTCACGGCGCGCTTCCCAAGAGATCGTGGAGCACGAGCTTCGCCGTCGCCTTTCCCGAGTTCACGACGCCGGGAACGCCCGCGCCCGGATGCGTTCCCGCTCCGACGAGGTAGAGGCCCGGGATCGAATCGTCGCGGTTGTGCGGCCGAAACCACGCGCTCTGGGTCAAGAGCGGCGCGAGCGAAAACGCCGAGCCGTGCTTGGCGAAGAGGTCGTTCTGGAAATCGAGCGGCGTCATCCAGCGTCGCACGACCACGTGCCGGCGCAGGTCCGGCATGAGCCGCTCGAGCGAGGTCAGGATCTTTTCGCCGTAGGGTTCGGCGATGGCGTTCCAGTCGAGCTGGGCGTTGCCGAGGTGCGGCACCGGGGACAGCACGTAGAAGCAGCCGCAGCCGGGCGGAGCCAGGCTCGGATCGGTGACGCTCGGTGCGTGCAGGTAGAGGCTGAAGTCGTCCGGGAGCGCCGTGCCACGGAAGACGTCGCGCAGGAGCTCGCGGTAGCGCGGGCCGAACAGCACGTTGTGGTGCGCGAGGTCGTACGTCCGATCCGTCCCGAAATAGAGGACGTAGAGCGACATCGACCATTGGGCCGCGTCCAGCTTGCGCGCCATGCGCTGCGCGGAGGCTTCGCTCGCGTACAACGTGCCGTACGTTTGATGAACGTCGGCGTTCGACACGACGCAGTCGAAGGCCTCCCGCCGGTCGGTCGTCACCCAGTGCCGCACGCGTTCCCCGCGTTCGACCTCCACCCGGCGCACCGGACACGAGAGGCGCACCTCGCCGCCGAGCTCCTCGAAGAGACGCACGAGCGCGCGCACGAGCGCCCCGGTGCCGCCGCGCGGGAAGAACACGCCCCACTTGCGCTCGAGGTAGTGGATCAGCGTGTAGATGGAGCTCGTCTCGAAGGGATTGCCGCCGACGAGCAGCGAGTGAAAGCTCAGGGCCTCGCGCAGGCGCTCGTTCTTCACGAAGCGCGCGACCGTCGCGTAGACGGAGCGGTCGGCGCGCAGCCTGGCGAGCGACGGCGCGACGCGCAGCATGTCCGAGAAGTTCGAAAAGGGCGCGGCCGCGAGCTCTTCGTAGCCGCGTTCGAAGACGCGCCGCGTGTACTCGACGAAGCGCGCGTAGCCGGGCAGATCGTCGGGGCACAGACGCGCGATCTCGCGCTCCATGCTCGCGGCGCCGGCGTAGTCGAAGCTCGTGCCGTCGCTCCAGACGAGCCGGTAGAACGGCTCCACCGGCAGGAAATCGACGTAGTCTTCGCGCTTGCGGCCGGCGGTCTCGAAGAGCTCGTCGAGCGTGTGCGGCGCGGTGATGACGGTCGGCCCCGCGTCGAAGACGAAGCCCGAGTCTTCGTAGACGTACGCCCGTCCACCCGCCTTGTCGCGCGCCTCGAACAACACGGTGCGGACGCCGGACGACTGCAGGCGAATGGCTGCGGCGAGCCCGCCGAACCCGCTGCCGATGACGGCCGCGCGCGGTGCCTCGCCGGCGCCGGGCCAGCGCGCCCCGAAGCGGCGCGGCTCCTTCGAAGTGGCGCCGTCAGCCATCGTAGCGCTCCAGTCGCGCGAGCTCGCGCTCCAGCTCCGCGAACGCCGCGGAGCCTTCGAAATGGGCGCGACACACCGCGCGCGATCGCTCGATCTGCTTCCGGATCGCGAGGTCCGGGGTCTCTCGGAGGAGCGCTCGGAAGTGTTCGGCGACGACCTCCGGGTGCAGCTCGCGGCGCACGACGGCTTCTGCCAGAGCGCGCAGGCGCACGTAACTCACGTCGTCGAGCCGTTCGGCCAGCCAAGCCCACGGCCAGCTCGGTCGAGCCTCGAGCAGATCCTCGTGTCCTTTGTGACAGCGACGCTCGCAGGCGATGCCGGTCCAGTCGTCGAGCATCTGGAGCACCACGCCGATGTCGCGCCCCAGCTCCGCCAGCGCTCGCTGCGTCTCGAGCGAGGCTCCGGCGGCGATCGCTCCGAGCTCCGCCGCGAGCTCGAACAGGCTGCCGGTCTTCAGTCGGGTCGTGCCGTAGACCAGATCCTTGACCTCCGGCTGTCGGAGCTCGGTCACGCGCAGCGAGAGGTCGAGCGCCTGACCGTAGTGGCAGCGCAGCACGGCGCGATTGACGGCGGCTTTCAGCGCCAGCAGGCGCACCGGTTCGAAGCCGGCGCGCTCGAGCAGCGCGTTCGGCCAGAAATAAAGCCAGTTCCCCGTGTTCAGCGCGAGCGGAAGGCCGACGCGCTCGTGGAGCGCGCGGTCTCCCCGGCGCCGGGCGGAGCCGTCCTCGATATCATCGACGATGAGGGAACCGAGGTGAAGCGCCTCGACGGAGGCGGACAGCTCGACGGGGAAAGTTCCGCGTCCGCCGGCGAGCGACCAGGCAATTTCCGTGATCCGGCCGCGAAACTCCTTACCGGGCCGGCGGGCGGCCGAACCGAGCGGATCGAACAGCGCCTTGCGCCAGAAACGCGGCGCCACCCGAATGTCGTCCGGCAGCACGTGCGGGTTCGAGGCCTCTTCCTCGAGCAGGGAAGCGAGTCGCGAGGAGCCTTCGATGTCGAGAGCCGGTTGTGTCATGAATTCGTTTCCGTCGGTTGTTGAGGGATCGCGCCCGTGGAGGCGAGAGCGGAAAACAAGCCGCGCGCGCTGATGCCCGGCGGAGGGCGCCCGCACACGATGCGTGCTCGATCCGCGCCGGTCAGCGACAGCGCGTAGAACCGCCGCACCGTTTCGGCCGGGAGCCGATAGAACCGCTCGAAGGTCGCGCGCCGCCGCTCGGGCGCGAAGGCGCGGAACAGCATGCGGTTCAAGAGCGCCGCGAAGCGTTGCTGGCTCGCGGTGCGACGCGCGAGCGCGGCGAGCGTCCGCGGAAGCTCGTCGCCGCTCGCGGTCGCGACGATGGTGGCGACGCGCACGGCGAGCGGAAACGAGTAGCCGGTCGTCGGATGAAACCAGCCGCCCTGATAGCCGGCGCGGACGAGCCCGGCGACGTGCTCGACGACGACCGGCGCCCGCGCCGGCAGCGGAAGGACTCCTCGTTCCTTGCGTGCGACGCCCCGCACGACGAGCCCGGTTCGGCTCGCGTAGCGCAGGATTTCGGCCTCGATCGCGGCTGTGTCGAGCTCGGGACCGTCCGAAAAATAGGTGTCTTCGACGAGCACCCGGGTCGGCGCGAGCGGCAACACGTAGAAGAAGCGCAGCCCGTCGCTCTGCTCGACCGTCGCATCCATCAAGAGCGGCTCGACCGGAGCGCTGTCCGGGGTCACGTCGAGCTCGAGACCGACGAACTTCTGATACCCGAGGGCCGGGTGATGCGCGAAGCGGTCGGGGCCGCGCGCGTCGATGACCACGGGCGCACGCAGCACTTCGCCCGATGCCAGTTCGACGCGTCCGGGCTCGACGCACCGAGCGGAGTTGCCGAGCAGGAGCTCGAGCCTGCCTGCCGATGCGAGATACGACAGGTGAGCGTGCACCGCGTCGGAAGTGACGGCCGAGTACGGGTCAGCGACGGTGCGCTCGTACGCGGGGAAGCGCACTCGGTAGTTTGGCCAGCGGCGCACGACCAGCGGCTCGACGAACGGGCCCGCCGCTTCCTGAACGTCGAGCGCATGGAAGCACCACACGTGGTTCCCGCCCAGGCGGTCCGCCGCCTCCACGATCCCGACGCGCGCCTCCGGCCGATGGTGGGCCAGCGCCGACGCGATCAGGGCGTTTTGAAGGCCGCCGCCCACCAGCAAGTAGTCCAGGCTCGTCACGTCTTGACCATCTCTTGTCTAACGCTATGGTTCCACATATGTCGCTAGTCAAGGCATTGTGCATCGAGTGTCTAATATTTGTAGAGGCATTTTGACGCGGCGCGCCCGGGTCCTTTTCGTCGCAGAGGCGCTAACGCTCGCCCAGGTGGTGCGCCTTGCTTCGCTCGCGGAGCGTCTGGACCGAGGACGCTACGAGGTGCACTTCGCGTGCGGTCCCATCGACGGCGTGGCGCTCGCCGGAAGCGGGCTCGAGCCGCTTCCGCTTTTCACCATCGATCGACAGCGTGCGCTGAAGCGCATCGATCGGGGCGAGCGCCTGTACGAAACTGGCGTCCTCGAACGCTACGTGGACGAAGAGCTCGCGCTCTTCGATCGAGTCAGGCCGGACCTCGTCGTCGGGGACTTCCGCCTCTCGCTCGCGGTCAGCGCCCGGCTGCGTGGCATACCGTTTGCCACGCTCATCAACGCCTACATGAGCCCGTTCGCAGTGCGCGACGGATTTCCGGTCCCGGATCATCCGATCGTTTCATTGCTCGGCGTGGAGCGCGCGGCTCGCTACTGGCCGAAAGCGCTGCCGCTCGCGTTCGCGCACTTCGTGGCGCCGCTGGACGAGATCAGGAAGCGCCGAGGGCTCGCGCCCAGCGGCGGGATGCTCGAAGCGCTGGTGGACGCGGACTTCACCCTCTATCCAGACGTTCCGGAACTCTGCCCCACCTGCGATTTGCCCGCGTCTCACGGCTATCTCGGCTCGATTCCCTGGTCGCCGCGGGTCCCCATGCCCGAGCTCGAGCGCCTGCCTGCGGGTCGTCCGCTCGTTTACATCACGCTTGGTTCGTCCGGCCGCCATGCCGGGCTCGAGGCAGTCCTGCGCGTGATCGGTGAGTTTCCGGTCAACGCCCTGGTCGCGACCGCGGGACGCTTCGAGGTCGCTCGTCCGCCCGAGAATGTCCAGGTCGTCCCGTTCGCTCCGGGCGCCGAGGTGGCGCGCCGTGCGAGCTTCGTCATCACCAACGGCGGCGCCAGCACGAGCTACCAGGCGCTCGCGGAGGGCAAGCCCGTCCTCGGCGTGCCCTCGAATCTCGATCAGTATCTGGCCATGACCGCGATCGAGCGGGCGGGCGCCGGCCGCCTCGTCCGATCGGGTGAGGCTACCCCGCGGGCGATGCGCGCGGCGTTGACGGAGCTTCTGGAGTCCCAAAGCCTGCGTCTGGGCGCGCGCGGCATTGCGCTCGCTTTCGCACGCGCGGACTGCCACGAGCGTTTCGGCCTCTGGCTCGAACGAACGTTGGTCACGACTCGAAAGGAATCACGCAGTGAAAATGCCCTGCCCAGCTGAACAAGCGAACCCGGAAGTAGCCGCAGCCGCCTCGAAGCGGCTTGGTCTCCGCGCGGCGAGCACGCTGTTCGTGCTCGCGCTCGTCCCGTGCTCGACCGTCGTCGCCGCAGAGGAGACGCCGGACTCGAACGAAGTGCAGTTTCGCACGCAGCTTCGCGAGCGTGGAGGCGTGGTGCGTTGCGGGCTCTTCGCGCAGAGCGGTTGGCTGACGAAGCCCGTGGGCGCCGCGATCGTGAAGGCGAATACCGGCCGGCCCATCTGTGTGTTTCGCGGCATTCCCAAGGGCACGTACGGGCTTTCCGCGTTTCACGACAAGAACGACAACGGCAAGCTCGATACGAATTTTTTCGGCATGCCGACCGAGGACTATTGTGCCTCGAACAACGCGCGGGGCTTCATGGGACCTCCCAGCTTCGAGGACGCCAAGTTCACGTACGAGGGAGGCACCAAGCGACTCGAAGCCCGCATGAAGTAGCCGGCGCCTGGGCCAGAGCGCGGCAAGCAGCGTGGCTCCGCCTCTCTGTCGTGCCTTCTTCTACCCGGCCTAACGCAGCCCGAAGAAGGAGAGAACGGCGATCACGACGACGACCAAGCCGACGATGTAGATGAGGTTGTTCATGGTGAATCTCCGATGCGTGTCGCGACGGAGCTCTGCAAATCACGGGCCGCTCCCGCGGGGACAGGAAATAGGCGGCTTTGCAGAGCACGTTCGGTACACAACGGCCTCGACTCGGGGAACCTGGCCATCATCGGTCAACTTTTGCCACACCTCGGCAAGCTGGTCTGTCTCGCTGGTGACATCCCCGAAGCGGTCCTAGATGAAGCGAGTGAGCGCAGCCATCGAAGGTCGGCACGACGGTGCGGAGAGCGGCGCGGTGACCGGGGAAGGGATCGCCGTGGCACGCGACGCACCGCTCTTCTTCGTCATGAATCCGCGATCGGGAAAGCAGGACGACGAGGACGTGCGCAGCGTGATCCAGACGGCCCTCGCGGGCTCGGGGCGTACGGCGACGCTTCACGAAGTCGAGCCGCCCGACGCGCTGAAGAAGGTCGCACGCGAGGTGGTCGAGCTCGCCCGGGCTCGCGGCGGCGTCGTGGTCGCCGCCGGCGGAGACGGGACGATCAATGCGGTTGCCGAGGCGACTCTCGGCAGCGGTTGTCCGTTCGGTGTCATTCCGCTCGGCACGTTCAACTACTTCAGCCGCGCGCACGGGATTCCCTCGGACCTCCGCGAGGCGTGCCGAATTCTGACCGAAGAGCGGGCGCACGCGGTGCAGGTCGGGCTCGTCAACGAGCACGTTTTCCTCGTGAACGCGAGTATCGGGCTCTACCCCGAGCTGCTCGAAGAGCGCGAGCAAGCAAAGCGGGAGTTCGGGCGGAGCCGCTGGGTGGCCGCCGGGGCCGCGCTCGCGACGCTGCTCCGACCGCATCGCGCGCTGCGCATCGACGTGGAAATCCAGGGGCGCCGGCGTTCGTTCGTCACTCCGACCTTGTTCGTCGGGAACAACCGGCTCCAGCTCGAGCGGGCGGGAATTCCGGACCGCGATCTCACGGAGCGGCATCGTTTGGTGGCGGTCGTGGTGCGCCCGGCGAGCTCG
>DASXWF010001396.1:0-1753 GCA_036503835.1 Polyangiaceae bacterium
TGAACGATCGCGCTTCCACGACCTTCGCGAACGCGATCATCGCGAGCAGCAAGTCCGACGAGGACTGGGCCATCGCGCCGCGTCATAGACCTTTTCGCGATCGGCGCCTACTCGCGGGACAACGACTCCGGCATTCGGACGCCGATCTGCGTGCGCGCCGCGCGCCTCGTGTTCGGGGCGATTCTCGGGGCTTTCTACTTGCTGTAAAGTCTCGTCGCGTGACGTCCGTCGATGCGATCGAGCGAGCAGCCGCGCTGAGCGCCGCCGTCGGCTTCGACCTCGGCAGCGTCGCGCCTTCCCTGCTCGAGCGCATGCGCCTGCTCGCGCGATACTCCGAGACCTTCGCCGACACCGAGCGCATGATCGGGCGCGCCTGGCAGGTCTTTCGCCACTACGAGCAGGCGAAGCCGGCGGAAGCGTTCACGGAGCTCGAGCGCCGCATCGTCGTGCTCGGCTGTCTGTTCTCCGATATCGGGAAAAGCGGGCCGGCGCACGCGGACAGCGCGGGGCAAACCCTGATCCTGGAGATGTTCGCGGTGGAGGGCGTGCGCGACGACCGGCAATCGGTGGCGGAGTTCTTCGCGAGGTACTTTCCCGCGGACGCGGACGAGCGCGTCCGACGCTTCGAGGCGCTCGGTCTCGATCCGAAGCTCACGATGCGCCAGTTCTGGAACCTGCACAGCGGTTGGACGCTCGACATCGCGGAGGCCGGAAGCGTGCCGCCCGAAGTCATCGCCGCCGCGGCTACGCATCACCTGCTCGACAACGTCAATCCGGGATCGATCGTGGCGCCCGATCGCCGCTTCACCCGCACCTCCGGCACCAACGTCGGCTTCGACCGTGCGGAAAAGCTCATCATCCTGCTCGACAAGTACGACGCGCTGCGCCGGCGTGGCCGGCTCGATCACGCGCAGGCGATCGGCTGGCTTCACGAGCGCGTGGACGCAAACCCCGAGTTTCGCGGCGATCACGAGCTGGCTACGCTCCTCGCCGACTTCGACGCGGCCCTCCGCGGGTGACGCTTCAGCGCCGCTTGGCGAGCTCTGCCTCGAGCTCGGCCACGCGCGCGAGCGCGGCTTCCGCGCGAGCGGCTTCGTTCGAGGCGCGAGCGGCCTCGTTCGCCGCGCGAGCGGCCTCGTTCGCTGCGCGGGCGGCTTCGGCTTCGGAGGGAGTCGGCAGGAGCTCGCTGCCCGCGGCGTCGCGCGCCAGCCTGAGGACCCGTCCGATGCGCGGCTCTTCGCGCACGCACCAGTACAGGCCGAGCGCGTCGCAACGAAAAGCATCCGGCTCCGCGAGCTGGCGCTCCACGAGGTCGCCGTCGAAGAAATCCCAAAATCGTAGCGGCGTTTCCGCGTGCGCGTCGAAGCGAACGACCTCGCCGATCCCCGCCTGGCGGTAGCGGCCGAGCTTCGCCCGGAACGCCGCTTCCGATTCGTCGGAATCGCTCACGATCTCGACGCCGACGTGCGGTGCCCCGTGCACCCAGGTCTTCCACGTCTTCAGCGACTCGGCGGGCGTGCCCACCCGGACCGCGAGGTCGGGCGCGAGGCAGCGGGTCGTGTCGCTCGGGTCCCAGTAGACGAACATGTCCGAACCGACGAGAGCGTTCTCACCGAATTCGTGCCGAACGAGCGCGTAGAGCAGCACCCGGCGCTGGAAGTTGCCGTCGCTCTCAGGCACCTTTTCCTGGACCGGGAACGACGGCAGCTCGGACGGGAAATGGAGCGGCTGCGGCTCGCGCACGTAGCGCCGC
>DASXWF010001397.1:0-3300 GCA_036503835.1 Polyangiaceae bacterium
CCGTGTCGCGAAGCGTTCTGTCGAAGCCTGAAAACGGTTGCGGCACGCCGGGCATTTCGCCTGGCGTGCCGCACGCGATCCTGAAGCGAGTCGTCAGGTACGCTCGAGATAGCGCGTCGTGAAGTATTCGTCCTTCACGCCCGGCACGAAGTCGACCTTCTCGGATTCGAAGACGGAGCGGCGGCCGTTCTGCTTGTTCACCATCTCCATCTTCATGGCGCGGTAGCGCTTGTTCTTGTCGTCGAGGAGCTTGATGTCGTTGCAGAGGAGCTCCTTCAGGAGCTTGCCGTCCTTGTCGTAGTAGAGGCCGCGGCGCACGGTGAACTTGTCCTTGCTCACCCAGTAGGTCTTCTTCGAGTAGCCCTCGCTGTCGCCGATGTCCTTGCTCTTCGGCAGGAGGTCGATGACGTAGCAGTTCTCACCGCCGAACGACTCTTCCTTGACGAGGGTGTAGTTGAAGTCGTCGAGCGCCGGGATGTTGAGGTCGGCGAACGAGAACTCGCTGCCCATGAAGGCCTGCGAGCGCTGCGAGCTCACGATGCGGCGCGTCTTGCGCATGGCCGGCACGAAGATCCAGGTGTCGTCCGCCTGAGCCTCGTAGTCGAACACGAGCACGCCCGTGCCCTTCACGTCGGCCGGCGAGAGGAAGGTGTAGATGCGCTTCTCCGTCTTGCCGCCGTCATAGAGCTTGGTGGCCATCGAGAGCTTGCGCTCGCGCGGGGCGCCCTTGTCGCCGGCGATGGTCATCTTCACGACCGCTTCGGAGCCGTCGAGCTTCCGGGTGAGCGCGACCTTGTCCATGATCTCCCGCGCGGAGGGGCCGGCTTCGGCCTCCGGCATGGAGGTGAGGAGCCCCAGGGAGGCTGCGGCAAGAACCAGGGTGGCCGTTCGTCGGGGAATGCGGTGGTGGGTCATCTCTCTCAGTACTCCGGCTGATCCAATTAGACGGGAGGTCGGGGGAAAATCTTCCTTCTCGCGGAAAACTTCGAAGAAAAGCTACTCGGAAGGAGGGGAAGGGGAAGGCTCAGAAGCTGTAGCGCAGCTCGGCGTAGCCGGCGCTCAGCTGGGCGTCGATCTGACCGAAAAGCGTCCTCTTGGGCCCGCCGTAAATTTCGGCTCCGACTGAAGTGCTGAGGGCGTCGGAGATCTGGTACCCGAGCTTCGGAAACACCAGCCACTCCTGGGTGCTGAAGTTCATGAAGCCGAGCGCCGAGAGCGACAGGGTGTCGTGAAGCGTGAGCCACTCGATGCGCACGGTGGCGAGGTGCTGCACGCGCTCGAGCTGGGAAAAGAGCATCTGGTTGGTCACGTAGAGCTGGGAGTTTGCCTGGGTCGTGGCACGCGCGATCGTATCCTCGACGGTCCCAGGGGGGTTATCCTCCCACGGGGCCCACTGAGCACTCGTCAGGTCCCGGATGTCTTCTTCCGGTGCGGGCTGGGACTGCTCGCGCTTCCAGTCGAACGTGTAGCGGCCCATGTACTGCGCGATCACGTTGATGGACCCGAAGGCTCGATCGAGACCGAGTGCGTATTGGAGGTCCGGGTTCGGTGCGTAGATGCGCGACCGGAAGTGCATGGGGAAACGGAACGCCGCTTCTCCTCTCACGCCCATGAGGTCCCCAATTGCAGTCGAAAAGTCGAGTCCGACGACGTGGTGATCGTAGGCCTGCCGCTTGATGTGCACCGGCGTGTCAGTGGCGAGTGCGATTTCGGACAGGGCGAGGCCTGGGAGAGGAGCGTAGCCATAGAGGTATGACGCCGACATCTCGAAAGCCGGCAGCTCCAGGTGGACCCGAACGGCCTCGGTTCCATTCTTGAGATCCGGCTGGGGAAAATCGGTGTCCTTGAACTCGACGTACCAGGGGACGGCGACGGACGGAATTTCGGCGGCTCGATACAGCGGTACCCAAACGCCCTCGATACGGATCGGATCGAGGTTGAGGAACACGCGTGCCGCCAGGTTTCCCATGCGTCGATCGTCGTCGACCGGCGAATGGACGCGCAGGTCGAATGGGGTCAGGTTGTTCGTCGGATTGAAGGCGTCTGCTCGTCCCCAGACGATGACTTGCTGACCGAGCCGGACGTCGACGGGACCGAAGTACCCGTTCACGTACGCTTCGCGAACATCGACCGCCGCTCCGGTTTCCTCGGCCTGCAGTCCGTAACGGAAGCGCGTCTCCGCATAAGCGTCGCCGTACGTCTGCTTCTTGGTCCGCAGCTTCAACGCGAACTCACCGTAAGCGGCTTTCGTTTCCCAGCGCCCGTCGCCCGCCGGCACCTTCCCGACGTACGCGTCGCCGCGAACGTATCCGTTCAAGTCGAACGGCCACGAGCTTCCGCCGGACTCGCTCTCGGCGCTGTCGGCTTCACTCTGTGCCTGTTCGAAGAGCCCGCCACCCGATCCCGTGCTGGCCTCACCAGAGGTAGCTTCGGCGCTCGTTTCCGCGCTGGTCGCAGCTGGCGCCGCGCTCTCTGCCGCTGCGGGCGGAGTGGTCGCTGGGGGGGGAGCTGCCGGCGGAGTCTCGGGTGCCGGCGTAGCGGGAACGGGGGCCGCCGCGGGGGGCGGAGTGGCGGGCGGTGCTGGCTGACCCTGGGCCCGAGCGTCGCGAGCCGAAACGGTCAGCATCGCGAACGTCGCGACGGCTCCAAGCAACCAGTGCGAAAGGTTCGAGTTTTCGAGCGGAAGCAAGCGGTCGTTCTTGATCATGAGCGCAATCACTTCTTCGGCGTCGACGTGGGACCATCCCAGACGCCGCCCGCAAAGACCATCGAGAAGCCGGCCGCCGCGCTGCCGAGCACGATCTTGTCACCGGCTTTCACTTCCCGCTCCTCGAGCAGGTGGTTGTAGGTGACACCGACCGCAGCGCTCGCGGTGTTGCCGTAGCGCGAGTGCGTGTAGACGCCTTTCTTGACGTCGGTGCTCACGTCCTCTAGCAGCTTTCGCACCATCATCTCGCTCGGCTGGTGGAAGATGAAGTGGGCGACTTCCTGCGGAGTCCAGCCGAGCGATTGCAGGCGATTCGTGAGCCAGGGCGGAATCAGCTTGCTCAGGCGCATCAGCTCGATCGACGAAGACGTGAACCAGCCGTCGATCGGCACCTGGCAGAGGTGCCAGTGATCGGGCGCCGTGTACGTGTCGATCTTGAGGAGCCGGATGCCGCCGCCGGGCCAGGGCGTGCGGCGCAAGAGGACCGCAGCGGCCGCGTTGCCGACGGTGAGCCCCGCGGACTTGAAGTAGAGATCCTTGACGGTCTGGACGTCGTAGCTGAGGTACGGTCCGAAGATCTCCGAAGTGCAGAT
>DASXWF010001398.1:0-14948 GCA_036503835.1 Polyangiaceae bacterium
CCGTGACGCTGCTTTCGGGCCAGCGGGCCGAGGCGGACGTGCTCTGGCAAGCCGAGCTCGGCGCGCTCGCGCGCGAGTACCCGCGGTTTCGCTTCGAACCCACGCTGACGCTGGGGAGCGCCGCATGGCCGGGCCGGCGCGGGCGCGTTCAGGAGCACCTCGCGGAGCTCGTCGCGGGATTGCCAGCGAGCTCCGCGGTCTACGTGTGCGGCAAGACGCCGATGGTCGAAGCCTGTCGCGAGCGCTTGCGCGCGCTCGGCATGCCGGCCGAGCACGTCACGTCGGAAAGCTACTGAGCAAACTTGGCCCGCGTGGTGTGCAAGTCATAAGCGCGCGGGGTGACTGAGCCGGCCCTTGCTTTCTCTTCTTTACCGACTTCCGGTCCGGTCGAAACTCGGCGCGTTCCTCTGTCGCGGGAGCTCTGGGACATCGACTGGCGCGAAGAGTTACCGCACGTACTCGCGGACGACGGCATCGTCGTCGACGCCTGCGACTTCTCCGAAGTCGTCCCCTTCATCGCCGCAAACTATCCCGGGATCTTCGGCTACGAGTCGCGGCCGTCCCGCTTCCTGGCCGGAGGCACGAGCGCCGCTCGCAGGCGGTACTACGAGGCGGTCGGCGATTGCTTCGTCTTTCGTGACGGCCTCGAGACGGCGGGCGTGCTGATCTGCACTCCCGTCGATTGGGGCACGTACTACATTCGCAGCACGGCGCTGCTCCCGGAATATCAGGGCAGGGGACTCGTTCAGCGCTTCTTTCCTCGGCTCTTCGAGCGGCTGCGCGCGGCGGGCGTCGAGCGGGTCGAAGCGGAGACGGCGCCGTCCAACTTCGCGTCGCTCCAGATCCTCCTGCGCTCGCGCTTCAGCGTCACGGGAACGGTCCTGAGTGAACGCTGGGGCGCGCTCGTGCGCCTCACGCGTTTCTTGGACGGCGCTGCCGGCGAAGTCTTCCTCGATCAATTCTGCGACGGCCTTCAGCGAGGCGCCCCGGCGCCTCGCTGAGCGTTGAAGTCGCGGAGCTCACGCGATCGGATGCACCCGCATCGAGTCGGGCAGAGCCTCGAGCAACGGATGTCCTTCGCCGAAAGCGAGCGGTAGCGCTCCGTCGTGGACGCACTTCACGACCGCGAGTTTGCCTTGCAGGTGGTTAGGTGTGATGTCGAGATAGCGCGGCTCCGCCGAACGCGCCGGCAGCTCCGGTCCACGCCCGAGGTGCTCGCCCGCGAGCCAGCGGCGCAGTCTCGCGCGATGGGGCGGGTACGCGAAGTAGTCGAGATGAAATTCGGGTGTCGGACTCGGCGCGGGGGCGACGTCAGGCACGGGTTCGCCCCAGCCGAAGGCGAGCTGGTGGAGCGACTCGCGCACGGCGGCCGCCAGCGCGTCGGCGAGATTCAAGCGCGCGCCGAAGCCGAAGAGCAGCGGCGCTCCTGGTCGCACGGGAAAGCCGAAAATGGCTGCCACCTCGAGCGGCGCCGCGAACTGACCCGCGGTCGTGGCGCAGGTACGCGTCGCGGGAAAACGGTACGCCTCGAGCTCGTAGTGGCGGGCGACCGGACCCGGCAGGATCCGGTGCGGGTCGAGCCGCAGCCGCTCGGGCGCGAGCTCGCCGTAGAACGAGCGCAGGACCCGATCGCGCTCGACGAGCTCGGCGAGCGCTCGAAATCGGGCCCCCTGCGCGTCGAGCGCGACCGCGACGCCGTTCGACACCGCGAAGCGTTGAGCGCCCGTAGCGGTCGGCTCTTCGTCGGCGGACGACTGAGTGAAGTCGAGCACGGCGGCGCGCTCGAGCAGCTCGAAGTAGCTACGCACACCAGGATCGGCCGAAAGCTCGGCGGCCGCGCCCGTGACGATTCGCCCCGATTGGTGTTCGCAAGCGATTCCGCAAGCACGAACCAGGACGTCCGCCGCATCGACGAGCTCCACGTAGACGTCGGGGGCGCCGAGCGTCGCCGGCAGGGGGTACTCGGACTGGAACGATCGGATCCCATGGTGAGACTGATCGGTGAGGTTCTGCGAGGTCGATATCTGTGAGGGGTGAGTGAAGGAAAGCATGGTGCGAGCGTCGCTCCTCTCGCGCTTTGTCGCGTTCTCGGGCAAATTTGTCGCCGGTTCGGGCGACGGATGCGCGAGAGACGTTTCGCGATCCTTCTCGCGAGCGTTTCGTTTCCGTGGCGACGCCGTAAGAAATCCGAGGGAATCGATCGTGGGTGCACCGAAACTTGCCCGGCCCGCCTCACCTGAGAACAATCGCGCCCCAAAATGCAACACACGGTCAGCGAGATTCTCCGCGACGACGTGAGCGCGTATGCGTCAGCGCTCAGGGATCGCTCGGAGCTTCTGAAACGCGCGCAGCGCGGGAGCCTGGGCGCGCGCGCTCTCTTCGACTATCTCGTCAGCCTCCGTTTCCTGACCGAGCAGACGCCGCGGCTGTTCGATCTCGCGGCGAGCGCTGCGGAACGCAAGCAGCTGTCCGAGCTCGCGGCCCACTACCGCAAGAAGCGTGGCGAGGAGACGGATCACCATCTCTGGGCGGAGAGCGACATCCGCGGGTTGTCGAAGGCGTTCGGAAGCTGCTCGAGCACGGAGCCTTCGCCCTCGCTCGTGGCGCTGGTCGCGTACCTGGAGCGCCAGGTCGAGGCGTCGCCGGTGTGCTTCCTCGGCTACGCGCTGCTCGTGGAGCACGTGACGGTGGCCGTGGGACCGATCTGGGTACGCGCGCTCGAGGAAAACAGCGGGATCGGCGCGGAGAACCTGACGATCATCACGCATCACGTGGAGCTCGACGTGGCTCACGTCGACGAGGGCCTGGAAGAGATTCGCGCCCTCGCGGCGGCTCACGAGCTCGCGGGTATGCGGGCGACGATTCGGACGGCGATCGGCTACTTCGAGGGATTCCTGTCCGAATTGCTCGAGGTAGCGGAGGCGGCCTGATGCTTTGGGGCGGCGTGGCTACAGAGGGGTTGTTCCAGCTACTGGCGCAGTGGGTCGAACGACCCGTTCGACCGGGAAGCGCCGACGAACCCGAGAAAGGAGCCGACCATGAAGAAGAAGTTTCGCACGTTGAGCCTCTGAGGCCCGCGTCATCGCACGTTTGACCCAATGGTGCGAGCGCGTCCCGGTGCTTAGCCGGGCTGCCTCGCAGGAACTCCGCGCGGCGAGGACTCAGGAATCCGCGCCGCGCGGATCCAACTCACGTGCCTGAAGGAACGTCGTGTTCAGGCGCCCGATCAAGGCATTCAGCGAATACGGCTTCTGCAGAAATTGCGCTTTCGGTCGAACGATGCCCGCGGCGCGTAGCGCGTTCCAGGGTACCGCCGAGGCGTAGATCGTGGCGCGCGACGGCAGCGTCGCCGTCGGGCTCGGACACATCGGATCCGAGTAGAGCGCCGGTTCGACGACGGTGAGGTCGATACTGCTGCCGTGCATGCGCGCGATGCTCGCTCCCCCGCTCAGGCTGTCGGTCGCGAGGACGCGGTGTCCGAGCTCCTTGAGCTCTTCGCTCGTCACCTTGCGCAGCCGATCGTCGGGTTCCACGATCAGGATCGTGTGCCGCCCGTTCAGCGTGGCCGCCGCGTCCTCGGCGGAGACACGCGCCGCTCCCAGCCGAGGAAACAGGATCTGGAGGCTGGTTCCGGCCGTCGGCACGGGGTCGAGCGCCAGCTGGCCCCCGTTCTTCTTCACGGCCCGCCGGTACACTTGCTCGGCGAAGGCGCCGAAGCCCGCCGGCCGCTCCGGCTTGGGCGCTCGGCTGTCGGGCACGACCGAAACGCTCAGCATCGCGTACGCTCCGCAGTTCGCCTGCGGGAAGCGATGAGAAAAGAGGCGGTCGAGCGAGACGTTTGCGGTCTCGATCACGAGCGTACCTTCCGGCTGCATGCGGCGGCTCGCGCCGAGCGCGCAGTGCAGGACCAGGATCTCGAGATGTTCGGCGTCGACTTCGACCGGATCGAGCCCGGCCTCGAGCGAGGTGAGAAGCTCGACGTTTGCGCCGAGCGCCGGCATCAGCCGCTGCCCCGCGCGCAGCACGATGTCGTTGAGGTTGGCGATACCGGGCCGGTGTTGTTCGAGGCGCTTGGTTTCGCGCAGGCCGCGCGCGAACGCCAGCACGCGAGTGAGCGAGTCCGACTCCGAGTTGGCCTCGGAGTCGAGGATCCGCTCCAGATCTTCGGCCAGCGCGATCGCGAGCTCCGCCTGGTCCGCCGCCGCCTCGACCCGGGCGCCGCTCTCCGCCCCCGGATCCTCGGGCAACAGCTTGGTCCCGAGCGCGGACAAGAGCTCGGCGTCGTCCATGCCGAACACGCCACAGCCGTCGCTTTCGAGGCATACGGCTCCGCGCACGCGCCCGCGCGCGATCAACGGAGCGGCGACGCAGCTGCGGAGGCGGTCGGCGTCGTCCACGAACGCGGCGAGCTCCTGAACGGCGACGCTCTGCACGAGTCGCGTCGAGCAGTCGGAAGGCTGTTGCGCGTCCCGGCCCGAGGCGTCGCGCCCGCAAACCCAGCGAGCTCGATGTTCGTCGTCCACCCAGAAGAGGTGTGCCTCGCGGACGTCGAGTCCGTGCACGAGCTCGTCGAGGAGCTGGCGCTGCCCTTCGGCGCGGCCCGCCGGCACGGCCGCTCGCATCAGACGCCGGGTGGTGTGCGTGCGCCGGTCCTTTCTCGATCCCGTGGCCGGAGTCTCCCCGAGGCGCCGCGCAATCCGGCTGCTGAAGGTGATGGAAGCGGCCGGGATCGCGAATTCCTCGCGGATCCAGCGCAGGCGGTGCGCCGCGCCGTGCTCGCGCGCGATCTCCTCGGCGATGCGCGCCTCCGCCTGAATCACGTCGGCGTGCTTGCGGCCTTTCCAGGAGTGCGCCCGCCCGCGCGCGGCGGCGTAGCGGACCCAGGGGCTCTCCTCCTCGAGGCCCAGCGCGTCGGCTTCGGCGAACAGCCTGGCCGCGCGCTCGGCCTCGCCCGAGAAATGCGCGACGTAGGCGTCGACGACCAGGCTGTGCGCTTTGAGCACCGGGATGCGTGCCGCGGCGCGGAGCTCCGCGGCCGCTCGCTTGAGGCGATCGATCTCGCGCGGCCGGTCGCGATCCGCCGCTCTGAGGGAGGCGTGGACGTGGCCGTGGGCGGCATGCAGGTAGTACTCCGCGACGGCCAGGTGCACGCGCTTCGGATCGTGCCCGCCTTGCCGAAATTCCGCTTCGATCGCGTCGAAGCGCGGCCCGTAGTCGCCGCATTCGACGACGGCGCGAACGCGGGGCCCGAAGGTGAGCACGTAGCAGGCGCTGCTCTTCGGAATCTGGAACGTGACGGCGCGTAGCTTCGCCAGCCGTGGCTCGGACTGCGCGCCGCGTCCGAGATGGACCAGCAGCGCTTCCGCGTGGAGGAGGATCATCTCCCAGAGTCCGTTGGCCTCCGGCGTGAGCTCCAGCCGCGCGAGGATGTGGTCGAGCCAGAAGAGCTCCTCCTGGCCGCGGCCCCTCACGCATTCGAGCAGCTCCTGGCTGTGCGCGAGCAAGCAGTGCTCCGAAAACTCCTGCCAATGGCCGTGCTCGAGCAAGCAGCGGGAGCCGATCTCGAGGGCTCGGTCGAAATCGCCGAGCCAGGAGGCGATCACGGCGTTCATCTGCTGGATGTGGGCTACCGTCACCGGGTTCCGGCTCGCCGTCGCGATTTCCTCCGCCTGCCGGAGGTAGCGCTCGCCGCCCTTGCCGCGGCTCAGGCCCGAGAGCATGAAACCGTACACGGCCGAGCTGCGGGCGAGCTCCGGCCCGGGTCCGAGCTTTCGGGCGATGTCGTACCCGCGCGTGCCCGCCTGAACGATGCGCGCGATTTCTCCGCCGAGAAGTCCGAGCCGAAACACCCGGTAGTAGAGGATGGAGACGATTTCCAGGCGGCGGCGCTCCCCCGGCGCGCTCTCGCGTTCCCGCGATTCCAGCGAGTTTCGCACCCAGGCTCCGGCGCTCTTGCCGAACGAGCGCAGCGTGGTGTCCGGAAAATTTTCGCCGACTTCGTGAAAGGCGCGGGCGAGCGCGTGCCAGGCGGCTTCCGAATCGAGCTCCGTTTCGTAGGTCCAGGCGATGAGCGCGAGGATCTCCCCCCGCACGAGTCGGTCCGGTGTTCGTTCGAGCGCGCGTTCGAGCAGGGTGCGACCGCGGGCGTTGCTGCCGAGACGAATCAGGACCTCGCCGTGCACGTGCAGTGCCCGCCCGGAGGGTTCCTGCTGGAGCGCGTCACGGACCTGCTCCGCCTGCTCGACCAGCGTGAGCGCGCGCCGGTTGTCGAAGGCGTCGAACGCGTGGCGCGCGGCGAGCTCCAGGGCGAGCAGCGTCTTCTCGGGTTCACGCCTCCACTCCCCACGAAAGTACAGATCGGCCACGCGGTAGACGAGCGACGGATCGCGGCTCGAGCCCTCCGCGAGCCGCCGCTCCAGGCCGGCCGCGGCATGCTGGTGCAGGTTCTTGAGCAGCGAGGCGGGTTGGGAGGCGAGCAGCGCGTCTCGGACGGCGTGATGCACGAGGCGATACTCGGTGGGGCCGCCCGACACGAGATCGGCGCGCCGCGCTTCGGCGAGCGCGGTCGAAACGTCGCTCTCCGAGCGGCCCGCCGTGAGCGCGACCAGGGGTAGGTCGAACTCGCGGCCGAGCGCGGCCGCGGCCACGAGCACGGCCGATACGTCGGCGTCGAGGCGCGCGATGCGCGCCTTCAACACCTCCACCACGGACTCCGGAAGGCGCACCGCGTCGGCGGCGTCGGCCTCGATCCGCCAGCCGTCCCAGTGCGGCAAGAGCGCCCGCTCGTCCAGGAACGTTCGCATCACCTCCAGCACGCCGAGCGGCGTCGGCGACGCGAGCGCGGCGACGCGATCCACGATCGAGTCGGCGAGCCGTTCGACGCCCAGGTAGTTCGCCGCGATCAGCGCGATGGACTGGCGCGACAGCGAACGCAGCTGCAGCACGGGGATGCGGTCGTGGTGCGCCCGGCTGCGCAAGGCGTCGAGCTCTCGGCTTTCGCCTTCGTCCGGCCGGCAGGCGAGCAGCAAGAGCTCGTCGCCGGCGTCGAACGTGGCGAGCAGCTTGCGCAGGATCGCGGCGCTCGCGGCGTCGATGAAGTGGACGTCGTCGACGCAGATCAACGCGGGTCCAGCGGCTTGCAGCATGCGTGCGAGGACGCGCGAAGCCCCTTCGAGGAAGATGTTGTGCGCCGCTTCCGAGTCGAGGAGCGGTCTCGCCTCCGGGAACAGGTGGGCGAGGCTCGGCGAGAGTACCCCGAGGATCGATTCGAAGCCGCGCGCCGCCTCTGCGAACTTGCTGCGGCCGGCGAGATCGAGGCACGCGGCCAGCAACCGGCCGATGACTCCGAACGGCGCAGGGTCGTTTTCGAGGCAGCTCACGAACAGCGCGGTGTGGCCGCGGCGCTTGGCCTGGTGCGCGAAGGTCCTGAGCAGCGCGGTCTTGCCGCTGCCGAGCGCGCCTTCGACGAAGAGCGCCCTCGATCCGCTCTCGGTCGCGACTTTGAGCTCCTGCCACAGGACCGAGAGCTCGGGCTCGCGTCCGACGAGCTTGACGCTCAGTGCCTCGTCCGGCGGGACGGTGAAGCGCGGGCGGTCGGAGCGCTTCGAAGGCTCCTCCGCGTCCTGGATTTCCGCGAGTGCCGCCGCGAGATCCTCCGCGCGCGGGTAGCGCTCGCGCGGATTCGCGGCGAGCAGCTTCTTCAGCAGGGTCCCGAGCTCGCGCGACAGGCGCGGCCGTCTTGCCGTCGAGCCCCCGGCGTCGGGCGCGAGCGGCAGCTCCGAACCGGGGAGCGGGAGCTCGCCGCCCAGGCACTCGTAGAGCACGCAGCCGAGCGCGTAGAGGTCCGCTCGGCCGTCGACCGGGTCTGCGGCGAGTTGCTCGGGAGCCGCGTAGGGTACGGTCCCTTCGCCGCCCGCTCCGCCTTCCGTTTCGGCGGGACCGAGCGCGATGCCGAAGTCGACCAGCCTCACCTGGCCGGTGGCGCGCTCGAAGACGATGTTTCGAGGTTTCACGTCGCGGTGCACGAGGCCGACCGCATGGACGTGGGCGAGGACGTCGGCGAGCTGGAGCCCGAGCTCGATCACGTCCGCCTCGATCAGCGGGCCGCGCTTGAGCCGCGTGGCGAGGGTCTCGCCGTCGACGAGCTCCATCACCAGGTAGGGTGTCCCGGAACGCGCGACATCCAGCACGACCGGCAAGCCGGGGTGCCGCGCGCGCGCCAGGGCGATCGCCTCGCGCTGGAAGCGGACGAACTCGACCGGGTCGCCGGGAGTGATCGCTACCTTGACGGCATAGAACTGCTGTCCGCGCCGGCCGCGATACACGGTTCCGTGTGCACCCCGACCCAGCTCTTCCAGCAGCTCGACCCCGGCGATCTCGGCGCCCGCCATTGGCGCACGAGGGTATCACCTTTCGTCCCGTGCCGGGACGGGCGAGGAACCGAGGCGATCGGCTCCGTTCGATGCCGAGCGGCCCCTAGTGAAGTCGCGCTTCTCGGCGTTCGTGCGGCTCTGCCAGGGGCACGATGAAGGGAGCGGGTCGGAGCGAGCGGGGTTCGGCCGCCAGATCGACGAGCGGATCGATCAGCCGCTGACTCGGTCTGCCGTTCAGAGCCGCCCAGGCGTCCGCGTACACCTTCACGGGGGCGGCGCCGGGTTGCCCGAAACGCTCTGCCAAGTGGAGCGCATACTGGTGGATCATGTCGGGCTGGGTCGACATCATGCGTGACTGAAGCTCGGTCAGTTCGGTGCGTGGCCTGATCAGACGCTCACCCGTCGTGGTGACGACGCGAAATTCGACGGTCCCGGACTTTTCCGTGAGCATCACCCGCCACGCGAAGCGGAACGCTTCCTCCGTCCAGTTGGGATTGCCCGGATAAGCAAGGAAGCGCAGGGGCAACACCGCCTGCACGGAGAGAAAGACGGCGGCGAGGCCGAGCGCCGCGAAGCCCGGCCGAGCGCGTGGCTCGGCGCCGGCCGCGGGCCTCGCGAGCGACAACGCGCGGATCGGCCAGTCCGGCTCGAAGAAGACGGTCCCCGCCGCCAGCATGATGAACGAGAACATGCCGATCGGGAACAGCGCCCACACGGCGAGGTGAAACACGACGGCGAGCGCGTACGCGTAACGGCGCGTGCGCCGCCAGAACAGGAGCGGAGCCACGGTGAGGTCGAAGGCCGCGCCGCCCCAGCTCATGAGGTACGCGGCCCACTCCTCCCGCAGGAGCGCGCCGACCACGGGGTAGTCGCCGCGCGCGAAGAGCCAGGTGCGGAGCGGTTCGGCGGCAAGCAGCCAATCCGCGTCGAGCTTCGCGAAGCCGGCGTAGAAGTACACGAGCGCGAGCTGCGCGCGAAACAGGAAGTACCAGAATGCCGCGATGCTGGGCGCGCGGAGCGCGGGATTTCGCCGGGCGTCGAACGAGGCGACCGCGTTCGACGGCGCGAACACGAGGAGGAGCGCGATCAGGCTGACGAAGTAGTAGTGGTTGAGGTAATTGGTCTTGTCGATGAGTTCGGCGTAGGTGAACGTCACGCAGAAGACGAGCGCCGAGACTCGCGTGAAGGCACCGAGGCAGAGCCCGAGCGCCGCGAGGCCCATGACCACGAAACCCAGGTAGGTGGCGGCGCGCGGGAGCGGCCGCACCCAGTCGAACCCGAGGTACGTGAAATGGAACGACGGCGACAGGAGCAGCTCGTCGACCCAGCCGAGCGCGGCGAAACGCGCGACCGAGAGCAGCATCAGCGCGCCGAACAGCGCGCGAAAGGCGGCGAGCCCGTGCGCCGGCACCGGCCGGGCGAGTCGAGCGACGGCGCCCGCGAAAGCTCGCTCAGTCCCCGTCATTGTCGTTGAACCCGAGACTCAACGAGAGCGCGTTCAACACGTCTACCTGGAAAAAACGCTGCAGCGCGGCGAAGCGCGACATCACCTCCCGCACGGCGGCCGGCTCGGCCGACACGGCTTCGGCGAGCGTCCCGGGCAGCGCGTCGAAGGCGTTGCGGCAGGCGAGCGCGAGCTCGTCGAAGCTCCTGCCCAGGTTCTTCCCGCGCCCGCGGAGGTAGGCGTCGAGACCGCGTAGACCGCTCGGGGCATCACCGCGGTAGAGGTGCTCGATGCCGGCGAGGTTGTCGCGCAGATCCTCGAGGGAGCGTCCGCTGTACGTGGATTCGAGCCGGTCCGGCTGGGGAGTCCCGTCGCTCGTGTCGCCGAGCGCAGGCGCGAGCTTCTCGAGTCGATCGTTCTCGAGCGTGTAGCCGATGCGATTGACGATCTCGCCGAGCGCGGCGTTCAGGTTCATGAAGCGCGTGCTCGAGCGGCCGGCATCGACCAGCTCGTTCAGGAAGTTTTCGTGCTCCGGCGCCCAGGCGTCGTGGATCTCTCGCGCGCGGGCGACGAGATCCTGCGCCAGCGCGCGGACGTACTCGCCGCGGCGCGGATCCCCGAACAGCGCCACGGGATCGGCGTCCGGCGCGTAGAGCAGGTACTCGAGCGCGGGGAGTCCCTTGGCGGGAGCGCCCAGATCCTCGATCGCCTCGGGGTCGAGCTCGAAGTCGTCCTCGAGCACGCCCTCGATGGTCTCGGGCCGCGCCGGCCAGAAGTCGATCTTGGGGCCGATGCGCTGGGGTTCTTCGGAATAGGGGCCGAACGCAAAGACTTCCGCTCGTTTCCAGGGCGCGCGCGCCGTCCACCAGGCGCTCCGGGCCGCCTCCAGCGTCTCGCTGCTCGGCGCGTCTCGGAGCTCGGCCGCGCGAGCCTCGAGCTCGGCTGCCCGTGCCTCGAACTCGCTGTACTGGGCGAGCAGAAAAGCGTGGCCCCAGGAGCTCAGGAGCTCGCGCCTCTGATCGGGCAGCTCGCTCGTCGCGCACCCCGGAGAGAGCGGCAGGAGCGCGCTCCCCGCGAAGGTGGCGAGGAGCGCGCGCCGCTTCACAGCGACTCCACGAACTCGACGAGCCGCGTGCGATCCTCTCGCTTCATGCGCCGGAACGCTTCGCGGGCGCTCTCCGCCTCGCCGCCGTGCCAGAGAATCGCCTCGGCGACGCCGCGCGCTCGCCCGTCGTGGAGCAGGCGATCGTGCCCGTTCACGATCTCGTAGAAGCGCAGGCCCCAGAGCGGAGGCGTTCGCCACTCCTTGCCTTTCGCGTCGAACGACGGACGGCCGTCGTCGAGCTCGTCACCCATGTCGTGGAGCAAGAGGTCGGTGTAAGGCCAGATGGTCTGGTGCTCGACCTCGCTGAGCTCGGCGTAGTCGCCCGTGACGTGGCTCGGCACGTGGCAGCTTCCGCAGCCGGCGCCGAAGAAGACGTCGCGGCCCGCGCGCGTGGCGTCGTCGTCCCAGCGCTCGCGAACGGGCACGGCGAGCAGGCGCGCGTAGACCCCGACGCGATCGAGCGTTTCGGTTTCGATCTCGGGGTCGCCGCCGTTCGGAGCCTCGGCGCAGCCTTCGCTGGCCTGGCAATCGTTCCCCGGAAACAGCGCGCTCGAGATGCCGATGTCGCCGTTGAAGGCGCCCGCCGACTGCTGCAGCACGCTCGGCTGCTCGGCCTTCCAGCCGAAGCGGCCGATCGCGAAGTCCTGGGCTTTCACGTCCCAGACGCGGTTGATGCGGCCCGAGATGCCGTCGCCGTCCGCGTCCTCGGGATCGGCGAGCTCTTCGAGGCGCTCGGCCGAGATGGCTTCGAGCAGGCCGAGCCCCACGACGGCGGGCGCGACGCGCGGCGAGATCAGCGTGTCCTCCGCGAGCGGACCCGCCACGAGATCGGTGATCTCGTAGATCGGCGCGGTCAGCTCGTAGGCTTCGCCGTCCGCGTACTCGCCCGTGACGATTTCGTAGCGGACGCGCGGCGTGCCCTCGCTGGCCAGGTCGCCGACGGCGTACGGCTGCAGCTGTCCGCCGTATTTCGGCTCGGGCAGCGGCTCCCCGTGCTCGCCCTGCCCCGGCACGCTCAGGCGCAGGAGCAGGCCGACGAAACCCTCGTCCGCCTCGAGGGGCGGACGGCCGCGCCCGTCCTTGAAGTGACAGGACGCGCAGGAGCGCGCGTTGTAGAGCGGGCCGAGGCCGTCGCGGGCCGTCGTGCTCGACGGCGCCTCCACCCAGTTTTCGTTGAAGAAGCTGTTGCCCGAGTAGAAGGCCGTCTCGTGCTCGGCGCTCGCGTTCTCCGCGGGCATCGTGAAGGCGTTCGAGCCGAGCAGGAACGTGTTGGTCGTCGCGCCGCCGGGCAGGCGCTCGCTCGGATCGAGCGGCCGCGGCCCGTCCTCGCCGCTGGCGTAGCAACCGACGAGCGTCGAGCCGAGAACGAAGGCGAGCGCGAGACGAGTCATGGGGAGTCCGGTCTCATTCGGGGTTCGGTACCGTGAGCTCGAGGCGGCGGAACACCTCTTCGAGCAGGTCGTTCTGTCGGTGCAGCGAGGTGATCAGCGCTTCCACGCGGGCGTTGCCCTCGTCGTTGCCGGCGGCGATCTCCTGATCGAACGGCGGAACGAGCTCGTTCGCCAGGTCGAGGCTCTGCTGGATCTGGTCGTCGAGGTTCTTCGCGAGGTTCGCGTCGAGCGCCTCCACCACCGTGCGGACGCCCGGGCCGCTCACGACGCTGCCGTCGAGACGCGTGTAGCTGCCGTCCCACACGTTCTTGATGCCCTGACAATCCTGAACCATGTCGCGGTGGGTGTTGTCGCTGAAGCAGGAGTGCTCGTCCTCCTGGCTGTGCGAGTCGAGGGCGGCCTGCAGGCGCTCGCCGCCGGTTTCG
This sequence comes from Polyangiaceae bacterium, assembly GCA_036503835.1. GTDB lineage: Bacteria > Myxococcota_A > Polyangia > Polyangiales > Polyangiaceae > PMG-095. Next base: position 12,738 of record DASXWF010001398.1, read on the forward strand.
AAGCCGCTCAGCACCACCATGCCCGTCAGGATGCGGCGGAAGGCCTCCTTCGACTCCACCTCCTCGAACTCGTGGTGGTAGTTCTCCTCGTCCTCGGCCCACGCCTCCACCAGATCCTCGAGGTGGCCGACGATCAGGGACGAGGCGGTGGCCAGGTACTCGCCGCGCCGGTCCTGGTTTTCCGCCGTCCCGTCGTCGCCCGTGACGTAGTCGGTGTGGGGGCGGTCGCCCGGTCCGGTTTCGCTGTGGTCCTGCCCCCAGAGCAGGAACTCGACCGCATGATAGCCGGTCGCGATGTTTTCCTCGCCGCCGGCCTCGTTCAGTCCTTCCAGCGTCTCGCCGTCGATCGCGACGTCGTCGTTGACGATGCCGCCGTTCAGGACCTCGTCGCCGTCGAGCACGTAGTCGACGTACGCCTCGTCCATCGGCCAGGCGTTGATCAAACCCTCGGGTCCGTCTTCGGGGTTGTCGATGGGCCCGTCGTAGAAGCGGTAGACCTCGGTCTGGAGGTACGGCTCGCGCGCGGCGAGCCAGGCTTCACGCGCGGTCGCGAAGGAGCCGGCGCTCGGCTCCTCGAGAAAATCGGCGATGGCGTCGTCGAGATCCTCGGCGGCCTCGAGCGAGTCTTCGTAGCTCGCGTGCACGATGCTCACGTAGTTCCCGCGCACGGCTTCCATCTGGGCAGCGTACTTTTCCTCCTCTTCCTCCGACGTGCAGCCGGCGAGAGCGAGCGTGAGGGCGATCAAAGCGAAGGATCGGGACGGTCGGCGCATGCTTGGAAAACTCCTCGATTCGTCGTGCGGGCGGCTTCGGCGCTGCGGCTCGAAACCGACACCAGGTACTGGATGATGAAGCGTTCCTCGACGTCGCTCAGTCCGGCGCGCGCTCGCATCTCGTGGACTGCGCCTTCCCAGTGGGCAGCCGGGTACGCAGCGGGCTCGTAGAGCGCGTGACAGCGCGCGCAGCGAGCGGCGTAGAGCGAGCGGCCCTGCTCGAGATCCGCCGTGCGCACACCCGGCCAGCGCGCGACCACGCGCTGCGCGTCGAGCTCGCTCGGAGCCGGGAGCCCGCTCGCGCAGCCCGTGCCGAGCGGCGAGAGGACGCCGGCGAGGAGCAGGGCGGAGCGGAGGGCGGACTTCACAGCACGATTCCGATCAGCACGCGAAACCAGAGCCGTCCGGACGGATCGCCGACGGCGACTGCCTGGTTCAGGTGATCCATGCGCACGTAGCTGCCGAGGCTGATGAAGTACTCTCCCGCCTGGCCGAGCAGCGTCGGGCCGAGGTAGTGCCGCGTGCCGTTCGGAACGCCGGAGGTCGCCTCGGCCGCAGCTTCCGGCTCGTCGAAGCGCCCGCGCACCCAGTACTCGGCGCCGAACGAGAAGTTCGGCGACACCTCGTAGTAGCCGCCGATCGTCGGGTTGTAGATGAACTTCCAGGCGTCGTCCTGAAAGTAGTATTCCTGCTCGACCCACAGGTTCGCGGCCACGCCGAAGCGGCCGAAGCGCTTCGACAGCAGGATCTTTTCTTCGAGCTCGATTTCGTCGTGGAACTCGGCGATCTCGGCGTAGAGCCCGACGCCGAGAGGCCAGCAGGGTTGGTTCGAGAGCTCGTAGCGCAGGCGCTGCTTGATCCCTTGAAACTGGAGATAGGGCGCCGTGGCGCTCGCCGCTTGCTCGAACGCGAAGTAAAACCCGAGCTCGAGTTTGTCGGTGATGCCGTACTCGAGCTCGGTCTGGAGCTCCGAGCGCAGGCTCGTGACGGCGCGCGTTCCGGCGGCCTCCTCGCGCGCGACACGGACGGGCACGAGGTCGATGTATTGCTCGAGCTCGAGGTTGCCCTGCGGAAGGGTCTCCGCCGGATAGGTGAACGGCAGCGGGCGCGGCGTGGCGCCGGCCGGACCGGCGCAGCAGAGGAGCGCGGCGGCGGCCGCCCAGCCGAGCTCGCGGGCGAACACCGGGGGAACGTAGGGGAGGACGCGCGCCATGGATGCGGACCGGACACGCACCTCATGCTGCAAATGAAAGTCATTGTCAAATTCGGCCGGCGGTCTGAACGGGCTCGTGCCCGCAATTTCTGCCGTTTTCGAGAGCGGCCCGCGGGCCAATGTCGGCGCGCGCCCGCAAAATTGGCGCGAGTCGCCGCAGCGCCCGTATTTCTTGGTAGGAAAGCCGCCATGTCGAAGCCTTCCGATCTTCCCGGCGTGAGCGCC
>DASXWF010001399.1:0-2360 GCA_036503835.1 Polyangiaceae bacterium
CTTCGGTATCGCGAGTAGCGACTCGCGTGAGCTCCTTGACCACGGAGAAATTCAGGCCCCCCGCACGGAGCTCACCGGCGATCACCGGAAGCTCCTCGAGCGCCTCCGCGACCCGCAGCTTCTCTTGCGTGACCTTCGGGCCGTAGCCGAACATCCGCTCCGAGTACTCGTTGAAAGAGCCACACGCGAAGCGGACGTGCGTCCCTTCGCGAAGCGCCACGAGCAGCCAACGCCCCTCCTCGTCATCGAGACCAGCGCGATGCTTCGCGAGCCTGACGAGCTCAGCGTGCGCCCGCTGCCAGGGCGCCTCGAGCTCGGGTTGAACGTCAGCGCCGTGTTGCTCAGACCCCGAAGCCAAATCGAATGCTGCCTGTGCCATGTCGATCCTCCTTGCTGGCGCTACCCCGCGATAGCCTTCTAACACGCTGTTATTTCTCCTCTCAGAAGCCGACGAGCCGCGTCATCGAGCAGAGAAATGAACTTCGTCGCCAACGGTGGGTGAAAGCGCTTCCCGTGCGCATCAGTGCGCAGCAATCAGCGATTCAGAATCGACTCGCTCCATCGCGGCTTCGCGTTGAATTTTTCCGTCAAGCGGAAAGCGACATGAGCGGGAGAAAAAAGCCGGGTTCGAACCGGAAACTCGGCAGTCGAATGACCGATGGCAGAGGTGACAGTGAATGTGATGCAACCCACTCAAGTGTGCAGCTGACGCCCGCGCGAGCGCCGCCGCGCTCTCGAGCCCACGCACTCCCGCATCGCGAGGAGAAGCCCCGTCCACGTGGGCTGATCAAACTCCTGCGAACCGCTTCGAACATCCTCAATCGACACGACCTGCCAACGCGCGCGGGAGACGCGCAGCCCCAAGGGCTCGGGCGGCGCGGCGATCGTCAACGACGAGAACCCCCGCCGTCTACGTCGAGCACGCAGCCGCGACGTCGAGCACCACGCCACGCCGTGCCATTGCAGTCATCGCGACGCCACCGTGGCGTGGCGCGCCACGCCCCTCCCGCTCGTGCTGCCACGACCTTCCCGCTCGTGCTGCCACGACCTTCCCGCTCGTGCTGCCACGACCTTCCCGCTCGTGCTGCCACGACCTTCCCGACTCGTCACCCCACGTCCCCAAAATGAGGTGGGATGGCTCGCGACCCGACAGATCTTGAGGTTCTGAGGGACGCCAGGGATCACGTCGGGCGTTTTGGCCAAGGAGGCCGTCTCCCCAGCAACGAGGTCACCGAGAATCGGCCTCAGACAAGGCCAACCCCTGTCCCACGATTGCGCCCCGCCGACGGACCTCCACCTCTGCGCCAACGAACGCGAAGAGTCGATGGAGACAGCCCGTTGCTTTGCCTCGCCCACCGGAGACCCCCAGCATGGGACTCACGTCGGGCCTGCGCACACCTTGTCCTTGCCTCAACCGCCACCGCTGGTCGTGGGCGCCGGACGCTGCACCTTCACACATCAGCGCCCCAGCACCGCTGCGCCCCCGCGCCCGCAACGCGGGCGCTTGGAGGGCGCCCGTCGCGCGGAGGTCGAAGGCCGAGCACGACGGGCCGTACTTCGCGTCCCCACACGGGGGCAACCAATGCAAATTCCAGCATCGACTGTTCGCGCAGCGCTCGTGCCGATCCCACGCGACCATTCGCGAAGTGCCCGCGGCCGCACCGCCACACGCGGTGTTCGATTTCTTGGCGAAGCGCTGCGAGGAAAATTCCATGAGATGACGCGACGCCGCTCGCACAAGGTGCGACAAATCGTGCGAGCTCGAAATTAGGCGGTGTGTTGGGGCTTCTCAGGAGAACGCCGATGGAGCGACAATCATCCTTCGATGCGCGAAGCCTTCCCGCGCAGAACCCGGTTCGCCCCGGAGCTCGCGATCGTCTGGTTCGTGTGCGCCGCGGGCTGCTCGGGCTCGATCACCGCGCCGGGTGACGGCAAAGGCTCGCCGAGCGCCGCGCAGAGCGGCGGCAGCTCGAGCGGCGGCAGCTCGAGCGCAGGCCGTGCCGGTTCGTCCGGCAAGGCGGCGGGCGGCTCCGGCAGCACGACGGCCGGCACGGGCGGTCAGATGGCAGGCTCGGGCTCGTCCGGGGAAAGCGCCGGCCCGCCGCCGAACGCGCTCGAAAGCGTCGCGCGCCGGCTCACGCGCAGCGAGCTCGACGCCACCGTCCGCGACGTGCTCGGGGACACCGCCGCGCCCGCGGCCAGGGTGCTCGCCGAAGACGAGTTCAATCCGTTCGACAACGACTACACGCTGCAGCGCGCCTCCCGCGCCCTCGTCGATTCGCTCGAGGCGTTCGCCGAGGACACGGCGCTCCGCGCGGTTTCGGAAGCCAACCGCGAGCGCGTGGTGCCGTGCACGCCCG
>DASXWF010001400.1:0-2109 GCA_036503835.1 Polyangiaceae bacterium
CGCCCGGCGTGCCCGTTCGAGGATGCGGCGCGCCCGGCAGGAGCTTCAACCCGCCGCCCCACATCACGCGGCTCGCGCGCCGCAGCACGAGATCGGTGTAGCGCTCCGCCGAGAGCTCGGCGTACTCGGGGAAGGTGCGCAAGAAGAAGAGGTGGTACGGGTACGCCGTGGTGTTTTGAAACAGGCACTCCGCGCCGCGGAACACCGAGGGCGGTTCGGCCCCGTCGACGATCGCGAGGTACTTCACCTCCGCGCCCTCGCCCGAGACGGCGGCGTAGTCCTCCGTGCTCTCGAGCACGCTGAGCGACGCGACGGGTCCCGCCGCGGCGGAGCCTCCCCCCACACCCGCGGTTCCACCGGCGCCGCCCTGACCGCCGCCCCCGCCCGCCGGATCGAGGCTGCCGCACGCCGAAACGACGAGCGCGAACGAGAACGCGGTGCGGAGCCGGCTCATGGGTCGCGCGTCAGGGAAAAGTTGACGACGCCGAGCGTCTCGAGACGTTCGAGCGCGCAATCCACCGCGAACGCGTTCGGCGGAGTCTCTTCGGAGGCCGCGAAATCGGTGACCTCGATACCGCAAACGCCGTCGATGGGCGCGTCGAACAGCACCGCGAAGTCACGCTCGAAGTGGTGGTGGGTGGGATTGTAGATCAGACGAAAGTAGTCGGTCTGGTCGAAGCTCTGCTCGCGGAACGTGCCGCTCGCACGCACGAAGGCGCCGGGCTCCGTGCTGGCGGACGAAGTCCCGATTCGCAGATCCAACACGAGCTCGCCGTCCTCGAGCGCGATCTCGTGTCGATGCAGGGTCGAGCCGGCGTGCGTGCACGAATCGAAGATGCGATCGCCGTAGCAAGGATCCCCGAGCCCCTGGCAGAGAGCAAAGGCGAAGATCTGCGCGTCGGACGTTTCCATGTCGCCCTCTCCACCGTCGAGCGTGAAGCGGAAGGCCTCCCCGCCGGGCAGGGTTCGCCACAGGTTGGTGCTGAAGCTTCGATCGGGATCGGAAACGAGCGCCTCGAATTCGTAGCGGTGACTCACGTCGCTCGAGAGCGGCGTCGCGGAGTAGGCGACGCTCACCGGGGACACGCCGACGCCCTTCCCCTCGGGTCCGTAGGCGATACACAGCGGGAGCCCGAGGCCCTCGCGGGTGTCCGGAGGCAAGTGATACGTACCCGGCGCGACTCGGAGCAGCGCCTTTTGCGCGAGCTCTTCCTTGAGGGTTCGGTTCTCGGCGAAGGTCGCGCAGTACGTGGCGGACTCGGTCACCTCGACCGTATTCGGCCAGCTGTCGTCGCCGGCATAGTCGGTCGCGGTCGGGCAATTCTCCCAGCGGCCTCCGGGCGCTCCCGCCACCCCGCCTCCACCTGCCTCACCGCCGGTCCCACCGGACCCGTCCCCGCCTTCACCCGCGCCGGCGGCGCCGGCAGACAGGCCCCCCGAGGTGCCGGAGACGCCGCCTGTACCGGAGCCCGCACCGCCCTTGCCCGCCAGGCCACCGGATCCGCTTCCGGCGCGCCCTCCACTCGCCGTTCCCGCCGAGCTGCCCCCGGAACCCTTCCCGGCGCTCCCGCTGCCTCCGCGGCCGGCGCCCGCTGCACCGCTTGTCGCTGACCCGCTCGTTCCGGCGCCCGGATCGTCGTCGTCCTGCCTCGTCGAGCTCCCGGAGCACGCGCCCACCACGAGCAAAGCAGAGCCCGCGAACCAGTAACGGAGTCGAGAAGCCATTCGAATTTCTCCCACGGCGAACCGCAACCGTCGAGTGCCGGTCGGCGGGCTCCGGTTCCACCAAGCAGGGACAAGCGTACCGCGCGTGGCCTGCCCCCGCAAACCGCCGCCTCAAGGTTCGCGGCCGGGACTGCTCGAGCTTTCGGTGCAACGTCTTCCGGTCGAGCCCGAGGTCGAGCTCGAAGAGCGCGCGCTCGCGCCGGATCGTGAGCAGCGCGTAGGACGCCAGCACCGCGACGATGCCGGCGATCATGAACGCGAGGCTCGGATTCTATTCCGAACAGGGAGACGCGCCGAATGCGGCGGGGCAGTACAAGCTCGGTCCGCGCTCGGGGTCGATCGCGGCACGGCTCGCGTGCAGCGTGCGGCAAGCCAGCGTGTCGC
>DASXWF010001401.1:0-10651 GCA_036503835.1 Polyangiaceae bacterium
CGCTCGACGCCGGTCCCGACCGCACTGCGGCGTTCCGTGAGATCGCGCACCTCGCAACCGAGCGGGTGAAGAAGCCCGAGGTGTGCATCGATCTCTGGGCAGAGGTGCTGCAGAACGATCCCAAGGACGCTGACGCCCTCAATGCACTCAGCCAGCTCTACGAGCGAGCTCGCGACTACGACAAGTTGGCGGATGCTCTCGAGAGCCTCGCCGAGATCACCTACGACGAACGCCAGAAGATCCAGATCCTCACGAAGCTGGGTCAGGTCGCCGGCGATCGCTTGAAGGACGACGAGCGGGCCGTCGACGCGTACCGCATGCTGATCACGCTGCAGCCCGACGACCGGCGCGCGCAGGAGCAGCTCAAGAAGCGCTACGTCACGCTCGGGCGCTGGGACGACCTCGAGGTCTTCTACGCCGAGAGCGGCAAGTGGGACGAGTTCATCCGCGTGCTCGAGAGCAACGAGTCGCGCGCGACCGACGACGCGCAGCGCATCGGCATGTTGATGAAGATCGCCGAGCTCTGGCTCACCCAGAAGGGCAAGGTCGATCGCGCCGCGCGTGCCTACGAGAAGGTGCTGAGCTTCGACGCGCAGAACCTCGCCGCCGCCGAACGCCTGATCCCGCTCTACCAGCAAGCGAACAATCCGAAGGGCTTGAGCCAGGCCATCGAGGTCAAGCTCGGCCATCTGCCGGATTCCGACGAGCGCCTGCAGCTCCTGCGCGAGGCGGCGACGCTCTACGAGACGCGCCTCAACGAGAAGCCGAGGGCGTTCGAGCGCTATCTGGCGGCCTTCCAGCTCGCGCCGAGCGATCCGACGAGCCAGGCGGATCTGGAACGATCGGCCAAGCTCGTGGGCGGCTGGGACGCGGTGGTGAAGGCGTACCGCGGCGCCGTCGAGACGACCGGCGACGGTATGGAGCAGAACGCGCTCCGGCTGCGGCTCGGCCGCGTGCTGGTCGAGGAAGTGAACGACGTGGACGCCGCGCTCGAGGAGTACCGCGCCGTCTACGAGAGCGAGCCGGACAACGAGACCGCGCTCGGCGCGCTCGAGGGGCTCTATCAGAAGACGCAGCGCTGGCGCGAGCTGCTCGACGTCCAGCACAAGAAGCGCGAGCTCGCGGGCGGTGGCGAGGACAAGAAGCGCATCCTCTACGAGATCGCGCGTCTCCACGAGACGCAGCTCGGTGATTTGAACTCCGCGATCGAGACGCACCAGGCGGTGCTCGACGAGGATCCCGCCGACGAGGCCTCGCTCGCGGCGCTCGACTCGCTCTATCAGCGCTCGGGCCGTTGGGACCCGTACGTCGACGTCCTGCGCAAGCGCATCGAGCTCTCTTCCGACGACAAGCTGCTCGTCGATCTGAAGTTCCGGCTGGCAGGCGCGCTCAGCGCGCACCTCGAGGACGAGCAGGGCGCTCTCGAAAACTTCAAGGAAATCCTGTTCCTCGACGCCGATCACGAGGGCGCGCGGCTGGCTCTCGAGGGCATGCTGAAGAGCAAGACGCTGCGCGGCGAGGCGGCGTCGATCCTGGAAGCGATCTACGAGGCGCGCGGCGACTGGGACAAGCTGATCGGCGCGCTCGAGATCCTGGCCGCCGCGAGCGAGGAGACCGAGCGACGCGTCGGCCTGTTCCGCAAGATCGGCGCGACCGCGGCGACCCAGCTCGGGCAGCTCGATCGCGCGATCGACGCGCTGGCGCGCGCGGTGCGCGAAGATCCGGCGAACGCCGATTCGCGTCGCGAGCTCGAGGTGCTCGCGCAGCACGCGAGCGCGTGGGACCGGCTGATCGAGATCTACGCGGCCGTTGCCGGGGAGCTCGCCGACCCGGAGCTCGCGCGCGAGTACTGGATGCGCCTGGCCTACATCCAGGAGCAGCTCGACAAGGTGGCCGAAGCGGCCGCGAGCTACGAGAAGGTGCTCGCGATCAACACCGGCGACGTCGAGGCGCTCCAGGCGATCGACGCGCTCTACCGGCGCACGGAACGCTGGCAGGATCTGATCGGCGTGTTCCGGCGCCGCATCGAGCTCGTCGAGGACGTGGGCGATCGCGAGGCGCTCTACGCGCAGATGGCGCAGGTCTACGAGGAGAAGCTCGCCAAGCCGGACGAGGCGATTCAGGCGTACCGCGAGGTGCTGGCGCTCGATCCCACGAGCCGCGTCGCGCTCGACGCGCTCGACGCGCTCTTCACGCGCCGCAAGATGTGGCCGGAGCTCGCCGAGAACCTCGAGACTCAGCTCGGCCTCGCGGACACCGACGAGGGTCAGCTGCGCCTGATGCTGCGGCTCGCAGCCCTGCGCGAGCGCGAGATGCACATGGTGGAGGCCGCGATCGACGGTTACCGCCAGGTACTCGATCGCGACCCGGGCAACCGCGAGGCGCTCGCCGCGCTCGAGCGCCTGAGCGGCGAGGCGGGGCACGGCCTCGCGATCGCCGAGATCCTCGAGCCGCTCTACCGCTCGCACGGCGAGCACCAGAAGCTCATCGCCGTTCACGAGGTCCAGGTCGCGCAGAGCGACGACCCGCAGCGCAAGGTCGAGCTCCTGCACCAGATCGCGAGCTTGCAGGAGGACGCCGCCGGCGATCCCCACGCCGCGTTCACGACGCTGTCGCGAGCGCTGGCCGTCGATCCCTCGAACGAGGGTACGCGCCAGGGCATCGATCGGCTGGCGCGCATCACCGGACGCCTGCTCGACCTGGCGAGCGTGTACGAGTCGCTCGCCGCGGCGCAGTCGGACCCCGAGCTCGGCAGCCAGCTCTTCGCGGCGGCCGCGCACGTCTTCGAGCACGACGTCCCGAACGTGGAGCGCGCGATCGGGCTCTACCAGCACGTGCTCGCGATCGACCCGCAGAACCTCGGAGCCGCCGAGTCGCTGCAGGCGCTGTTCCAGAGCTCGGAACGCTACGCCGAGATGTCGCAGATCCTCCAGCGCAAGGCGCTGATGCTCGAGGACGTCGAGGCGCAGAAGGCCGCGCTCTATCAGGCCGCGCTGCTCGAAGAGGAGGTGCTCGAGCGACCCCAGCAGGCGATCGAGGTGTACCAGAAGGTGCTCGAGATCGACGGCGAGGACGTGCGCAGCATCGACGCGCTCGTGAAGCTCTACCTGTCGCTCTCCTCCTGGGAAGAGCTGCTCTCGATCTACACGAAGAAGGTCGACCTGCTGCTCGACCCGGGCGAGAAGAAGCTCATTCTCTATCAGGTGGGCGCGGTCTTCGAGCGCGAGCTCAACGACGTGAAGCGCGCCATCGACACCTACCAGCGGGTGCTCGAGCTCGATCCGGACGATCTCACGGCGCTGAGCCGGCTCGACGTGCTCTACCAGGCTGCCGGCAACTGGAACGAGCTCCTCGGCGTGCTCACGCACGAGGCCGAGCTCACGCAGGATCCCGCCGAGTCCGTCAGCTACCAGTACCGGATCGCGGAGCTCTACGAGCGGCACCTCGGAGACGTGGAGCGAGCGGTGGAGCTCTACCGCGAGATCCTGAACGTGATCCCCGATCACGCCCCGACGCTCTCGGCCCTCGAAGGCATCAAGAGCGGCACGCGGGCTCCGCTCGCGGCGGCCTCGGTGCTCGAGCCCGTCTACGAGTCGATGGGCGAGTGGTCGAAGCTCATCAGCGTGTACGAGGTGCAGGCCGCGGCGAACGACGATCCGTTCGGGCGCATCGAGCTCTTGCACCGCATCGCGCGCCTCTACGAGGAGAGCCTGCACGATCACGCTCACGCCTTCGAGACGTACGCGCGCGCGATCTCCGTCGACAGTCAGAACGACGAGTCACTCGGCGCGCTCGAGCGCCTGGCCACGTTCATCGATCGCTGGCCGCTCGTGGCACAGCTCTACGATCGCGAGCTCGAGAAGCTCTCCGACGAGCCGCAGCGCTTCGTCGACCTCGGCCTGCGCGTCGCGCAGGTGTACGAGGTCCAGCTCGAGAACGTGGAGGCCGCGGTGGCCCGCTACCGGCAGGTGCTCGAGGCCGACCCGGAGAACCAGAGCGCCGTGCGCTCGCTCGATCGCCTGTTCACGCAGGCCGAGCGCTGGAGCGACCTCGCCGAGATCCTGCAGCGCGAGGCCGAGATCGGGCAGAGCCCGGACGAGATCCTCGAGTTCAAGCACCGCCTCGGGCACGTCTACCAGACGCGCCTCAACGACCTGGATCGCGCCATCGCCGCGTACCGCGAGGTGATCAACGCCGCGCCCGAGCACGAGAGCACGGTGCGCGCTCTCGAAGCGCTCTTCGAGAGCGGCGTGAAGCGCCTGGAGATCGGGCAGATCCTCGAGCCGCTCTACCAGTCGAGCTCGGAGTGGGAGAAGCTCATCCGTGTTCGGGAGGCGGAGCTCGCGCACACCACCGATCCGCACGAGCGCGTCGGCCTCTTCCATCGCATCGCGGAGGACGCGGAGGAGCGCCTGCTCGATCCGGTGCTGGCCTTCAACGTGCACGTGCGCGCCATCAAGGAAGCCCCGCTCGACGAGCGCACCGGCGCCGAGATCGAAAGGCTCGCCAGCATGCTCGACGGCGGCTGGGAGCCGCTGGCGAACGCCTACGCCGACGTGCTCGGCATCGAGGGCATCGAGGCGACGACGCAGGCCGCGATCGGCAAGCGGCTGGCGCGCGTCTTCGAGGAAGAGCTCGCGGACGTCGCCAAGGCCGAAGAGACGTATCGCTACGTGCTCACGGTCGTGCCGCAGGAGAGCGAGGCGCTCGGTCACCTCGATCGCATCTACACGTCGCTCGAACAGTGGCCGGAGCTCGCGGGCGTGCTCGAGCAGCGCGCGCTCGTGGCCGGCGATCGTCTGGAGAAGGTCGATTTCTACGGACGTCTGGGGCAGGTCTACGAGGAGCGGCTCGGTCAGGTGAGCGACGCCGTGCGCGCGTACCGGCGCATCTTCGACGAGCTCGAACCGACCAACGAGAATACGATCCTCGCGCTCGCGCGCATCTACCAGCAGACCGAGAACTACACGGAGCTCCAGAAGGTCTACGAGCGCGAGCTCGAGAACGCGGCGGGCGACGTGCAGGAGGCCGAGATCCGCGCGCGGCTCGCGCACCTCGCCGCCGACCGCCTCGGCGACAAGAACGCCGCGGTCGAGGGCTGGAAGCGCGTGCTCGATCTGCGCGGCGAGGACCCCGAAGCCCTGCGGGCGCTCGCGGGTCTCTACGAAGAGCAGGGGCGCTGGGCCGAGCTCACGGACGTGCTCGAGCGTCACTTCGACATCGCGGAAGGCGACGAGGACCGCGTCGCGGTGCTGGTGCGCCGCGCCCGGTTGTTCGCCGAGCAGCTGAATCGCGACGACGAGGCGCTCGAGACCTGGCAGCGCGTGCTCGACATCGATTTCTCGAACGTGGCCGCCCTGCGCGCCGTCGCGAACGTCTGGCGCACGCGCAAGGATCCGAGCGAGCTCGTGAGCGCGTTGCACGCGACCATCGATCGCGCCGCGGCGTTGCTCGAGCCCGAGGAGCTGCGCGAGGTCTACCGCGAGCTCGGCAGGACCTACGGCAGCGTGCTCGAGCAGCCGTTCGAGGCGGCCGAAGCCTGGAAGCACCTGCTCGACGTCGACGCCTCGGACTTCGAGGCGATGGGCGAGCTCGAGAAGATCTACCGCTCGGAAGGCCGCTTCACCGACGTCGTGAACGTGAAGATGCAGCGCGCCGAAGCGCTCTCGGATCCGCAGGAAAAGATCCGCGAGCTGCTCGAGGTGGGCGAGATCTGGAAGAACGAGGTCGGCGAGTACGACCAGGCCACGCCGGCCTTCGAGAAGATCCTGAGCGTCGATCCGGCGCACCAGCAAGCCTTCGAGGCGCTCGAGAAGCTGCACAGCGAGGCGGGCCGCTGGGAGCCGCTGATCGAGCTCTACCTCGGGCGCCTCGACAGCCGTGAGACCGCCGCCGAGAAGGCCGATCTCCTGCGCCGCATCGCGCACGTCTTCGAGGAGAAGCTCGACGACAAGAACCAGGCGTTCGACGCGCTCGTCAACGCCTTCAACGAGGACTTCGGCGACGACGAGACCTCGCGCTACCTCGAGCGCCTCGCGCAGGCCACCGGGCGCTGGAGCGAGCTCATCAACTCCGCGAACCAGTGGCTCGAGGAGCAGCAGGAAGGCAAGAAGCGCATCCAGCTCTGCCTGCGACTCGGCAAGTGGTACGGCGAGGACCTCGGGCACCCCGAGTACGCGCAGCCCTACTACCAGCAGATCATGGCGCTGGACCCGAACAACGTTCAGGTCCTGCGCCAGATGGCGGCCATTCACCGCCTGGGCGCGCAGTGGCAGCGCGTGGGCGAGACGCTGCAGCGCGCGCTCGACGTCGCGGTCGCCAACGAGGATCGAAAGCTCATCCTCGTCGATCTCGGCGAGCTGCTCGAGAAGAACATGGGGCAGCCCGAGCCGGGCATCGCGCAATACAAGCGCGCGCTCGAGATCGATTCGCTCTACCTGCCGGCTCTGACGGCGCTCGAGCGCATCTACGACGAGCGCCAGAACCACGCGGAGCTCGTGCAGATCCTGGCCGGCAAGGTGCAGGCGCTCGGGGAGTCGGAGCAGATCGCTTCGACGAAGCTTCGCATGGCGTCGCTCTACGAGCAGACGCTCGGCGACCAGCAGCGCGCGGGCAAGGTCTACCGCGAGGTGTTGGAGCTCGACGGCACGAACCTCACGGCTCTGCGCGGGCTCGAGCGCGTCAGCGAGAAGCTCCAGGACTGGCCCGAGCTCGTCGGCATCCTCGAGCGCGAGCTCGACGCGGTGGAGACCGAGCGCGAGCGCGTCGAGGTGCTGCTCAAGCTCGCGCAGAACCAGGAAGAGCACTTCCTCAAGTTCGATCTCGCGGCGCAGCGGCTCGAGCAGGCGCTCGAGATCTCGCCCGCCGAGGAACGCGCCTACGTGGCCCTGGCGCGCTGCTACCGCCGCCTCAAGCAGTGGCTCGATCTGATCAACGCCTACGAGCGTTACGTCAGCGAGGCCGCCAGCACGGCGACGAAGGTCGAGATCTACGGGCAGATCGCGCAGGTTTACAGCGAGGAGGTCGGCGACGCCGACCGCGCCATCGACGCGTACCGCAACATCGTCGACCTCGACGAGAACAACGTCCCCGCGCTCGAGGCGCTGAGCAAGCTCTACGAGAAGCAGGGCGACGCCGCGCAGGCCATCGAGTCGATGACACGCGTCGCGGATCTCACGACCGACGGCGTGCAGCGCGTCGAGATGTATTACCGCATCGGTAAGGCGCTCGACGAGAAGCTGGGCGAGCGCGGGCAGGCCCGCGAGCGCTTCGAGATGGCGCTCGACCTCGAGCCGACGCACCTCGCGACGCTGGCTGCGCTGCGCACGATCGCGATCGACGAGTCGGATTGGGATCGCGCCGCGCGTTACCTGGAGCAGGAACAAGCGAACACGCCCTCGCCGCGCGCGCGGGCCAAGCTCCTGGTCGAGCTCGGCAAGCTGCGCGACGAGATGCTGAGCGAGCACGAGGGGGCCGTGCAGGCCTTCGAGCTCGCGATCCAGGCCGACGCGGACTGCGAGGAGGCGGCGCTGCCGCTCGTGCACGAGTACATCCGCACGGAAAAGTGGCAGCAGGCCGAGCCGCTCGCGGAGATGCTGGTCAAGAAGGCCAAGAGCCGCGACCGGCAGGAGCAGCACACGCTGCACAAGTTGCTCGGCAAGGTGCACGCCGCGCTCGGCAACTACGAGAAGGCGCTCAAGGCGTACCAGACCGCCAACCAGCTCGACGTGACGGACCAGGAGACGATCCGCGGCATCGCGGACGTTGCCTACCAGCTACGCGACTGGCCGAGCGCCCTCACCAACTACCAGAAGGTGCTCACGGCGCTCGGGGAGGACGACACCGAGCAGCGCACGTACGTCTACTTCCGGCTCGGCAACATCAAGCGCGAGCAGAACCAGGCGCGCCAGGCCATCAACAACTACGAGAAGGCCCTCGCGCTCGACTCGGAGCACCGCCCGACCCTCGAAGCGCTCGTCGAGGTGTACTCGAAGTCGAACGACTGGAAGCAGGTCGCCGCCTACAAGCGCCAGATCCTCGACAGCGTCGTCGACGGCGAGGAGCGCTACGCGATCCTGAACGCGATCGGCGACATCTGGGCCGAGAAGGAAAAGAACCCGCACAAGGCGATCGAGGCGCTCGAGGAAGCCCAGAGCCTCAAGCCGCAAGATCACGTGCTCTTGCACAAGCTCTTGCAGCTCTACCAGGCGGCCGCCGAGTGGCAGCGCATGATCGACACGCTGCAGTCCATCGCCGACCTCGAGCAGCGCCCGGAGGTGAAGGCGCGCTACGTGTTCACCCAGGCGCAGATCTGCCGCGACAAGCTCGAGGATCAGGATCGCGCCGTCGAGCTCTTCAACGAGGCGCTCGACCTGAACCCGAGCTACCTCGAAGCCTTCGAGCGCATCAACAAGGTGCTCACGGGGCAGAAGAACTGGAAGCAGCTGGAGCGCTCGTACCGGAAGATGATTCATCGCATCGCCGGCAAGGGCAACACCGACCTCGAGCACACGCTCTGGCACCAGCTCGGCCTCATCTATCGCGACCGCCTGCAGCAGCCCGAGACCGCCATCGAGGCCTTCAA
Organism: Polyangiaceae bacterium; assembly: GCA_036503835.1. Classification (GTDB taxonomy): domain Bacteria; phylum Myxococcota_A; class Polyangia; order Polyangiales; family Polyangiaceae; genus PMG-095. Next base: position 8,585 of record DASXWF010001401.1, read on the forward strand.
GATGGCGAGCGTCACCAAGCCCGACGCGATGGTCGTGCACCAGATCCTCGCGGAGCTCTACGAGGTCAACGAGCGCTGGGACGACGGCATCGGCGAGCAGCGGATTCTGCTCGCGGCCGATCCGCTCGCGATCGAAGCGTATCGAGCCCTCTACCGGCTGTACCTCCACAAGCAGGCCTACGATCAGGCCTGGTGCCTGGCCGCGGCGATGACCTTCCTGCGCAAGGCGGACGAGGAGGAGAAGCGCTTCTTCGACGACTACCGGCCGCAGGGCATGTTGGCCGTGAAGGGGCGTGTCTCGAACGACCTCTGGCAGAGCTCGGTGTTCCACGCGGACGAGAACCTCTACATCTCGAAGATTTTCGAGATGATCGCGCCCGCGGCGCTGCAGGCGAAAATCGCGCAGCAGGAGAGCCAGAAGAAGACGCCGGTGCTCGACCGGCGCTACTTCCAGGATCCGGCGACGTCGACCGTCACGTTCGCGAAGACGTTCGGCTGGGCCGCTCAGGTGCTCGGCATCCAACCGCCGGCCCTCTACGTGCGCAACGACGTCCCCGGCGCGATCGTCGCCGTGCCCGCCAACCCGCCGTCCTCGGTCGCGGGGCAGACGGTGCTCACCGGATTCCAGCCGCAAGAGCTCACGTTCATGTGCGGCAAGCACCTCTCGCACTACCGCGGCGAGCACTACATCCGCACGCTCTTCCCGACGCAGGCCGAGCTCACGATCATGCTCTTCGCGGGCGTGATGATCGCGGCCCCGAACACGCCGATGCCGCAGGAGATGGCGGCCCAGATCCGCGCCACCGCGCAGGAGCTCGCGAAGTACATTCAGCCGGTGCAGCTCGAAGGGTTGCGCATGGTCGTGAAGCGTTTCATCGACGAGGGCGCGAAGGCCAACATCAAGAAGTGGAACCAGGCCGTCGAGCTCACCGCCTGCCGCGCGGGTCTGATCGTCTCGGGTGACCTGGAGGTCGCGAAGAAGATCCTGAGCGCCGAGCAGCAGCTGCCCGGCGACATCTCCGCCGCCGACAAGATGAAGGAGCTGTTGCTCTACTTCGTCAGCGAGGAGTACTCGCGCGTGCGTGGCGCCCTCGGAATTGCCGTTTCGGCCTGAGGCTCGTTGGCGAGCCGGGTGGAGTAGGGCCGCCGCTAGCAGTTTTTTAGCGCCAAGAGCGCCAAGGCCGCCAAGAGCGCCAAGGGGATTTGGGGGTGGGGTGCGCGAAGCGCGCGTCGCGAACGAGCCGTGCGGAAACGCTTGGCCCCCGGAAGAGGGCTTACTTGCCGGGTGTGTCGAAGACCAGGCGAATTCCGGCCGAAAAGCAGCCGTAGTGCGTCCAGTCGCGCTCGGTGAGCGTGCCCCTGTCGATCTCGATCTGCAGCGGCTCGTGCACGACGCTGCCGCCGGTGATTTCGAACCAGGGGCCGAAGGCGAAGTTCTGGAACACGTAGAAGTCCGCGCCCATGGCGAGGTGGCCCCACTCGACACCGTAGAAGGAGCGCTCCACCGGGGGCAGCTGGTCGCTGTCCACGACGAGCGGACCTTCGGCGGAATAGAGGCGGTAGCCGACTCCGAGCATCATCCAGGGGTCGAAGCGCGCGCCCTGGACCAGGTGGTAGCGGACGAACGGACCGACTCCGATGCTCGTGGCGCTGCAATCCGGGCAGCGCTTCGCGGGGTAGTGAGCGAATTCCCCGAACACGCCGAGGGTCACGCTACGGCTGATGCCGAATCCGAGGTCGAGCACCGTGTTCAGGCCGAGCCCGAGCGTCGTCGCGTTGGTGCCGCTCTTCAGCTGGCCGAATTGAGTCGCGAACGAGACGCCCGCGCCGAGCACGAAATGGCCCCCGAGCTTGTCCGGAGCCTCGGGGATGAGGGGCGGCTGCGGGTCCTCGCCTTCGACCGCCGGCTGGGGCGGGGGTGGGGGGGGCGCCTCCGGTGTGGCGGCGCGCGCCGCCTGGGTGCCGAAAAGCACGAGCGGGAGCAGGAGCGCGAGCGGCCGGACGAACATGGCCGGGCTTCTTAGCCTCGAAGGGCGCGGGCACGCAACTCGAGCCGGGGTCGGCCCG
>DASXWF010001402.1:0-17901 GCA_036503835.1 Polyangiaceae bacterium
AAAGCTCGAGCCACGCTCAGAGCAACCCGCGAACCACGCCCGTCGCGCCCGCGAGCCCGGCGACCAGGAGCACCGCCGCGCGCGTGCGCCCGCCGTGCAGGAGCCGCGCCGTGCGCGCCGAAACGGCGAAACCGAGCAAGATCCCCGGAAGCAGCAACAGCGCCAACTTGCCCTCCTCGGCGCCGAGCCGGCCCACCCAGGCGAGCGCCGGCAACGACATCAACGCGCCGATCAGAAAGAACGTCGCCAGCGTCGAGCGCACGAGCTCCGGCCGCTCGTGTTGGTAGAGAATCGCGACCGCGGGTCCGCCGAGCGCCGCCGTGGTCCCCATGACCCCGGAGATTACGCCTGCCACCACCAGGAAGGGAGGCTTTCTCGGCAGGTGCACGTCGAGCAGCGAGAGCCCGACCGCGGTCAACACCAGCACGCCGAGCGTGACCGTCAGCGCGCTCTCGCTGAGTCCCGCGAGCGCGACCGCGCCGATCAGCGTTCCCGGCACGCGTCCCGCGAGGACCCAGCCGATGCCGCGCAAGTCGATGGACTGACGTTCGCGGAGCGCCGTCAGGACCAGCAAGACCGTGACCGCCAGGACCAGCGGTCCGGGCACGAGGCGCGGGTTGATCCACTCCAGAAAAGGCGCGCTGAGCAGCGCGAAACCGAAGCCCACGCTGCCCTGCAACGCCGCGCCGATCGCGACGATCGCCAGCGCCAGTGCGATCTCCGTGGTCGAAGCGAAGCCGTGCATTCGGGCTCCGAGTACGAGCCTAGTGCACCGCGCATGAGATGCGCGCAATCATCGCAGACGATGATTGGCCCCGCTTCGCGGGGCGTGCCCCAATCTTTTCCGCTGGGGCTTGTGCCCCAGACCCCGCGTCCGCTTCGCGTCCGCCTAGTGCAGCTCTTTTCAAATTGACCTTATCTCACTCTCGCTGCACTAAGCTTCCGCCGTCAAGAACGCTCCGATGGCTGCGTCGATGGCCCGATCGACGTCGGCCTGGGTCTTGCCCATGGCGGAGAGGGCGCGCCTTTGCACGAGCAGAGAATGATCGCCGCCTTCGACGACGTGGAGCCGGTTCGGCGCCCTCATGCGCGAGCGCACCGCCTCGAGGCGCTCGAGCGGGCAGAGCGCGTCGCGCGTGCCCTGCACGAACAGCACCGGGGTGCGAAGCGCGAGCAGCACCTCGTCGCGTACCGAGCCGTTCTGTCCGACCAGCGGGTAGCCGAGGCAAACGAGCGCGTTCGGCTTCGGTTCGGATTCGACGGCGACGTGACAACCGATGCGCCCGCCCATGCTCTTGCCGGCGAGCACGAAGGGGCCGCCGTGTCCGCTGCGGGCGCGCGCGAGCGCCTCCTGGTGCGCGGCCACGAGCACGGGGGGGCGGTCCGGCGAACGGCGCCCGGCGATTTGATACGGATAGTCGAACGCTTCGACGCGGCCGAACGCGGCGAGGCGTTCCGCCATGGCACGCATCCACCCGGAAGAGCTCGGCGCGCCCGCGCCCGGAGCGAGCACGATCAGGCGCGTAGTCACGGGCCTACGCGCGCCGCGGCGGCGTCACCAGCGCGCCCTGGCTCTTCGCGCTGCCCGCAGCGGTCCAATCGCGCTCGGCGCCGACCGCGAGCAGCGTGAGCTCGACGGACTTGCTGCCCGCCGAAGCGTTGATGCGCGTATTGCCGTTCCACTCGGGCGGCGCCGGCAAGCCGAGCGACGCCTGAGTCTGCAGCATGCGGAGCACTTCCGGATCGGCGCGCAGCGCGAGGATGCCGGTGCCCGCGAGCAGCGGCACGACGCCGGCCGGGATGTGCGCGGCGATGACCGCCCGCACCGCTCCGGCGAGCTCGGGCGCGCGGCGCGCCACCCAGCGTACGTCGTCGAGCGAGCCGAGCACGAGAGCGCTCGGCGCGTCCGGTCGGCCGCGGCGAGCGACGACCGGGAGCGTCTGGGCTCCCTGCCAGCCGTGCATCGGCGGCACCTCGAGCGGAGCGGCTCGGTTTGCGTCGCCGTCCTTGCCCTTGCCCTTCTGTTTGCGGACGATGAGCACGTCGTCGGTCGGCAAGGTTCGCGGCACCGTCACGCGTACCGGACGCTTGAAAGAGCGGGGATCGCCGACCGTGCCGGTGGCGACGGCGTACGCCAGCGTCTCGGCGGAGGCGATCACCGCGCGGGTCGCGGGTTGATCGGGTTCGGGGTCGAACGTGCGCATCGATACGCCGCCCGGCGGGGGTGGGTAGAGCTCACCGGTCAACACGCGCGGGTCGGACTCGATGATGCGCGCGCCCGTCGCGATCAAATCGACGAGCGCGCCGGATTGCGCCAGCACCTCGAGCGCCTGGCGCGAAGCCGGCGCGACCAGGAAGTCGAGCTTCGGCGGGACGCGCTTGCTCTTGAGCAGGGCCGCGGCGGCGAGCAGATCGCGCAGCGACGCTCCCGAATCACCGCCGAGCACGACCTGCATCACGGGATTGCCCGCGAGCTCACGCACCTGGCGCACGTTGCCGTCCTCGTCGAGCACGAGCGGATCGACCGCGGAAAGGTCGACGCTGATCGCGTCCTCGCAGGGCGCGCCCGGATCCGGAAGCAACCCGCGGTGCGCCTTGGAGCGCCGCTGATCGCGCAGGTACACTTCCGTCTTTTCGTCGCTCACGAACACCGCCGCGGCGGCTCCGAGCTGCGGCGCGAGCGCTGCGAGCACGGCGCGCTCGGCGACCGACAAAAGCCGCGCGCTCGGGCCCGCGAACTCGATCACGACCGGTGCGCCGTGCTCGGCATCGACCCGGTGCACGGCCTCGCGCAGGCCGCGCCGCAGGAGCTCGAGGCCCACGTCGCGCACGCACACGAACGGACGCACGCGCCCGGAGAGCAACACCTGAATGCTGCGCGGCCGCCGCACCCAGACCGAACCCGTCGCGAGCGCCTCCGCGAGCTGAGCCGGCGGAGCGACCAGCGCCAGCATGCCGGCTCCACCCACGGAAGCGAGGCGGGGATCGTCGGTCACCGCGAGGCGCGCGGGACTGCCGAAGCGCTCGAGGTGCACCGCCGCCGGAAAACCGATGCCCGGTCGGGCCAACAAGAGCCCGAGCCCCAGCGCGTCGCGGTAGGCGCGCTGCGAGCTCGCGCTCTGCGTCTCGCCCGCGCGGGTCACGCAACGCGTGTCGTACGCGACGGCGAGCTCGACCGAAAATTTGCGGATACCGCCCAGCAGTGCCTCCGCGAGCGGTCGCTCCGGTTCGCGCGAGAGCACGACCTGATCGATCTTCACTCGTACGAGGTCACCGCTCGTATTCGGTTCCTCGGCCCTTCCGGCGAGGATCTTCTGGGTCATGGTGCGGGGCGGATCCCCCGCGCGCGCGCGCATCAGCTACGCTTCCTCGGAGCAGTTTTCCCGCCCGAAACGCCGGGCGGAGGGGCAAGGTAGCCGGATGGGTAGAGCAGGGTCAAGGACACCCCGGTCGGCCCCCAGGGACAGGCCATCGCCCAGCCGGGGCGCGGCGGCAAGCGTCTCCGGCCGAAGGTCCGTGGTTTTCGAGCCGAAAGCCCGCGCCAGCGGCCCTGAGCCGGCGCTGGGGCCCGAATTCGCAGAGAAAATTCACGTGACCGGGAAAACCGGCTAACCTCGGCCCATGTTCAAAGAGGCCCTCCAGGGCGTCGTGGAAGGTACCGAAGGGGGTATCGCGGGCCTGCTGATGGACTTCGAAGGCATCCCCCTCGATAGCTATACGCGCCCGGGCGCGCCGTTCGACATCGAGGTGGTGGGCGCCGAGGTGAGCGTGGTGGTCAAGGCCATCCAGCGCGCCAGCGAAATGATCGAGGCGGGCGAGACGCGCGAGGTCGCCTTCCAGAGCGACAAGATGACGACGCTGATCCGCGTCATCAACCAGACCTACTTCATCGCCGTGGCGATGGAACCCGAGGGCAACCTCGGCAAGGGTCGTTACCTGCTCCGCGTCCTGGCCCCAAAGCTGGCCCAGGAGCTCCAGAGCTAGCCATTCCGGCCGCGGCGGTGTAATGCGCGGCAGCCTCGACGGCGAAGAGACCCATGCAATTGAAACTTGCAGAACTCGAGTCCCTGCTCAAGACGTTGGAAGGCGGGGGCGTCGGTGAGTTCGAATACGAAGACGAAACGATCCGCCTGCGGATCGCCATCCCGCGCGGCGTGGCTCCGGCGCCCATGCATGTGGCGCCGCTGCGCGCGTCGAGCCCGCAGGCGTCGCCCGCTCCGCTGGCCGCTCCGGGCCCCGCGGCCGCGGACGCGAACCTCGTCGCCGTGACGTCGCCGTTCGTCGGCACTTTCTACCGCGCGTCCTCGCCCGAATCCGCGAACTTCGTGGAGGTCGGCAGCGTCGTGAAGAAGGGTCAGACGCTCTGCATCGTGGAAGCGATGAAGCTGATGAACGAGATCGAAGCCGAGACGGCGGGAACGATCGTCGAGGTGCTGGTCGCGAACGGCAAGAGCGTCGAATACGGCCAGAAGCTCTTTCTCATCAGACCGAGCTGACCCTGCTCGGACGGTCGGGTCACGGCCGCCGCGAACTCGCGAGACGACAAGCCCTTGTTCAAGAAAGTCCTGATTGCCAACCGCGGAGAGATTGCGATCCGCGTCATCCGCGCCTGCCGCGAGCTCGGAATCGCGACCGTGGCTGTGCACTCCGAAGCCGACGCCGGCGCCCTGCACGTCCGTTTCGCCGACGAGGCCGTCTGCATCGGCCCGCCGCCTTCAGCGCAGAGCTACCTCAGCATCCCCGCGCTGATCAGCGCCGCCGAGATCACGGCGGCCGACGCGATTCACCCGGGCTACGGCTTCCTGTCCGAGAGCGTAGAATTCACGCGCATCGTGGAGGGCTGCAAGCTCGCCTTCATCGGGCCGAGCTCCGACGCGATGTCGCTCTGGGGCGACAAGCTGCGCGCGCGTGAAACGGCCCGGAGGTTCGGGCTGCCGCTCTTGCCCGGCAGCGAAGCGTTGCGCGACTCCGACCACGCCGCGTCCGAGGCCACGCGCATCGGGTTCCCCGTGATCATCAAGGCGCGCGGCGGCGGCGGCGGACGCGGCATGCGCATCGTGCGCTCCGTGGAAGAGGTGAAGCGCGCCTTCGAGTCCGCGACGGCCGAGGCCATGAGCGCGTTCCGCAATCCGGAGCTCTACCTCGAGCGCTTCGTCGAGCGGCCGAAGCACATCGAATTCCAGGCGCTCGCCGACAAGCACGGCCAGGTCTGGACGCTCGGCGAGCGCGAATGCTCGCTGCAGCGTCGCAACCAGAAGCTCCTGGAGGAGGCTCCGAGCGCGAACCTGAGCGACGAGCTCCGCGCGACGATGGGCGATCTGATTCGCCGCGCCGTGCTCGAGACCGGCTACACCGGCCTCGGCACGCTCGAGTTCTTGATGGACGACGGGCGTCTCTACTTCATGGAGATGAACACGCGCGTCCAGGTCGAGCATCCCGTCACGGAGATGACGACCGGCGTGGACCTCGTGGTGGAGCAGATCCGGGCGGCCGCGGGCGAGAAGCTCGTGCTGCCGGACACGCGCCCCTGGCGCTTTCGCGGGCACGCCATCGAGTGCCGCATCCTCGCGGAGGACCCGGACACGTTCGCGCCCTGGCCGGGGCGGATCACCGAGTACCACCCGCCCGGCGGCATCGGCGTGCGCGTCGACTCGGGCGTGTTCGGCGGTTGGGCCGTGCCTCCGAATTACGACTCGCTGCTCGCGAAGGTGATCGTGCACGCGCCGACCCGCGAGCAGGCGCTGAGGCGCATGCGCGGCGCGCTCGACGAGTTCATCGTGGGCGGCATCCGCACCAACATCGAGCTGCACAAGCGCCTGCTCGACCTGCCCGAGGTGCGGGACGCCAGCATGACGACCCGCACGGTCGAGAACATGATGGCCCGGCGCAAGGGCCTGGGCTGAGCTCGCCCCACGCGGGCGGGCGCGGCCCCGCGCTTTCGAACGTGTTACCCTTGCTTGCGACGTGATCGGCGAGAGCCGATTCGACGGCGCAAGATGCGGTATTTCCTAGCGTTTTCGTACAACGTCCACGACTCGTCGCTGAGCATCGCCGACGAAGAGCGGGTGCGGCTGGTGCTCGAGGCCGAGCGCCTCTTCGGCGTGAAGAAGAAGCGCACGAGCCACGCCGAGATGGAGGAGCTCGCGCGCGTGGCCCTGCGGCACGTGGGCGCGCGCATCGAGGACGTGGAGGCGGTGTCCTGCACGGCGTACGAGAACGAGCACCTGCCCGCCCCGCGCCGCGACGAGCGCTGGGTCTCCGAATGTCCGATCGAGTTTCTCGGTAGGAAGTACTCCGCCGTCGTCGTCAACCACCACCTCGCGCACGCGGCGATCGTGCACGCGTTTCCGAGCGCGCGGGACGTCGTCATCGACGTGTGCGACGGCGGCGGCGACTTCGGCGACACGCACTTCGTCTACCGCCTGCAGGGCGGACACGTCGAACGCCTGCCGAATCAGCCGATTCACGCTGCCTTCTCGTCGCGCTTCTACGACGTGGTCTCGCGCTACCTCTACGGCCGCATCATGTGCGAGGGCAAGCTCATGGCGCTCGCGTCGCTCGGCGCTCCGCGCCCGGAGATGCTCGCGTTCCTGCGCGAAAATCTGGCGCTCTTTCATGCCGTTCCCGCGGAGCGCGCCCTCGCCGAGCTCGCACGGCGCTACCCGGTGGAGGACTACGCGAGCAGCCGCACGGCCTTCGACTTGGCCGCCTCGACCCAGCGCCTGTTCGAAGAGCTTCGCGTCGAGAGCGTGCTGGCGCTGCCCGCCGAAGCGCCCCAGGTGCTGCTGGCCGGCGGCGCCACCCTGAACATCGTCGCGAACACGCGCGTGAAGGAAGCCATTGGCCCGCGGCGCGAGCTCTTCCTGCCGCCGTGTTGCGACGACACGGGCCAGTCGCTCGGCGCGCTCTTCTACCTCCTGCACGAGCGGCTGGGCCGGCGCGTGACGGCGGACCTGCCCTTTCTCGGGTACGGCGATCGCATCGACGAGCCACGGCTCGGGGCCGGCGACGCGACGGACGAGCTGGTCGACTTCGTCGCCGCGGGCGGGATCGCGTTCCTGCACCGCGGCCAGGGCGAGATCGGCCCGCGGGCGCTCGGCCACCGCAGCATCGTCGCGCTACCGACCCGCAAGAGCTACGATCTCATCAATCACCGCATCAAGGAACGCGAATTTTACCGTCCGCTCGCGCCGCTCGTGCCCCTCGAACGCGTCGGAGACTGGTTCGATTGGGAAGGGGAATCACGCTTCATGCTGCACGCCGCGCGCGTGAACGACCGCACGCGCGTCGCGGCTCCCGGCATCTGCCACTACGACGATAGCGCCCGACTCCAGACCATCGACGCGCGGAGCGACCCGTTCTTGCACGCGCTCCTGGTTCGTGTCGGAGAAGCCGTCGGGGCTCCGATCCTCATCAACACCTCGCTCAACGGGCGCGGTGTCCCGATCTACTCGAAGATCGAGGAGACGCTCGCCTTCGGCCGGCGCCACGCGCAGCTCGGCGTGCGCGTGTTCCACGCGGGCCGCTTCGCCGCGTAGCGCGCATGCAAGAGCGGTTGCCCGTTCCCGCCGACCTCCCGCTCTGCTTCGTGCTACCGGAGGGAAGCGAGCTCGTTTCGGGCGGAAACCTCTACAACCGAGCCTTCCTCGAAGCGCTCGCCGCGCTGGTTCCGGTGCGGCGGCTGTCGCTCGGCGAGTGGCGTCGCGAGCTCCAGGCCGGAACCCCGGGCTGCTTCTTCCTCGACTCGCTCGACTTGAACCAGGCGCCCGAGCTTGCGCGCCGTCGCCCCGGCCAGTACTTCGGGCTTCTCGTTCACCACCTGCCGAGCCTCGAGCCGGGCCTTCCCGAGAGCCACCCGAGTCGCCGCTTCGAGGCCGAAGCGCTCACGCGGTTCGACCTGTTCGTGTGCACGAGCCCGTTCACGCGCGAGTACCTCGGAAGTCGCGGCATTCCCGAAGCGCGGCTGCTCACCGTTCCGCCCGCTCCGCCCGCCGCGCGAGCCCGCGCGCGGCGCTACGAGCCCCCGCTCTCGGCGTTGATGGTCGCCAACCTGATTCCGCGCAAGGGTGTGCTCGAGCTTCTCCGCGCACTTTCGGCGCGCGGTGAAGCGCTGGAGTTTCGGCTGACCATCGTGGGGCGCGACGACATCGACCCGGACTACGCGAGCGCGTGTCGGGCGTTCCTCGCGGGCTCCCCGTACCTCGCGCCGCGAGCTCGCATCGCCCCCGCGGTCTCCCAGGAGCGCATGCTCGAGTACTACGAAGTGAACGACCTGGTGGTCTCGGCCGCGAAGATGGAGACCTTCGGCATGGCGCTCCAGGAAGCGCGCGCACACGGTTTGCCGCTCCTCGTGCAGGCCGGGGGGTTCGCGCGGGCGCACGTGGACGAGGGCTCGAACGGGCTGGTCCTCGGCGACGTGACGGCGCTGGCGGACGCGCTGCTCTCGCTCGCGCGCGAGGCCTTGCGCATGAGCGCGCTCTTCGCGGGAGCGCAGGCCACGCGTCCCGGTACCGGCTACGGCTGGCGGGATGCCGCGCGGCGGTTCCTCGTGGGGCTCGGACGGTAAGGCGATCTGGGCCGCGTGCCGTGCAGGTTCACGGCAAGTCCGGAAGAGCCACGAGTCCGTCCTCCCCGGTGGAAAGCTCGTACGTCCTTTCCACGTACTCCGAGCGGAGCGGACCGTACAGGTGGGGAAACGGCTCGCCGTTGCGCGATACTTCCCACTTCAAGGCGCTTGCCGGTAGCCGTTCCACCGGCACCTCCAGCAATACGAGCTCGCGCTCGCCCCGAAAGTGTTTGAGCGCGGTGCCGTGCACCTGCGCGCCCGAGCTCAGGTGAACGTATCCGTCACGAAGGTCCGCCTCGGACCTTGCGAGCTCGCCCGTACGACGCGCGTCGTCCCAGGCGTCGCGCTTGCAAATCTTGTAGATACGCTGGTGCTTCTGCATCGAAACCGCCGCGCTGGCTGTGCCCGTCCAAGCCCGACGGGTGAGGTGGTCGCCTCCAGTGTGCCCGGACTGCCGGGCCGCGACGAGACCCTCCGTTTCGCCCTCGAGGGGAGGCGCCGGCCGCCGAGTTTCCGGCCTGATCCGCGTGCCGGGGGCTCGGCCCCGACTCGTGGAAATTCTCCGTGACGAGCCCCACCCGGACCGCCGGAAAGCGCTATGCTCCGCCGCCGTCATGGACCTTCCGAAGAAGATACTCAGCGAAGCCGCAACCATTGCCCGAGGATTGGCGATCGACGCCGTCGAGGCCAGCAAGAGTGGACACCTGGGTCTCCCGTTGGGCTGCGCCGAGATCGGAGCGGTCCTGTTCGGTCATGCCCTGAGTGCCTGCCCGAAGCATCCCGAGTGGCTCAACCGCGACCGCTTCGTGCTTTCGGCAGGCCACGGCTCGATGTTCCTGTATGCCTGGCTGCACTTGGCGGGCTATCCGGAGATGACGCTCGAGGAGCTACGCCGCTTCCGACAGCTGAACTCGAAGACGCCGGGACATCCCGAGCTCACGCACGCTCCCTCCGGGGTAGAGACCACGACCGGGCCGCTGGGGCAGGGTATCGCCAACGCCGTGGGCATGGCCGTGAGCGCCAAGATGGCCGAGGCGCGCTTCAACACTCCGGAGCAAACGATCTTCGACCATCACATCGTGTGTTTGGCCGGTGACGGCTGCATGCAAGAGGGCGTGGCGATGGAAGCGCTGGAGTTTGCCGGGCACCAGCGCCTCGACAACCTGATCGTGATCTACGACTCCAACGACGTCACCCTGGACGCCATGGCGGCCGACACGCAGAGCGAGGACACCGCGCTCCGGTTCAAGGCCATGCGCTTCGACGTCCAGACGGTCGACGGTCACGACATGGACCGCTTCCTCGCGGCGTTCGAAACGGCGAAGTCGGCGACCAGCGGGAATGCTCAACTCATCATCGCGAAGACGCTGATCGGCAAGGGCATTCCCGAGGTGGCCGGCACGGCGAAGGCGCACGGCGAGGGCGGGGTCAAGTACGGCGCCGCGGCTCGCGCCGCGCTCGGGCTTCCGGAGGAGCGCTACTACGTGTCGCCCGCGGTCCGCGAATACTTCGCGCGGCGAGGGGAGGAGGCCGATCGCGCTCACGCTGCGTGGCAGCAGACGTTCGCCGCGTGGCGCGCTCGAAATCCCGCGCTCGCGGCCGAGCTCGCCACTTCCACGGCGTACGGGCACGCGGATCAGCAGGGCGCCGGAAAGCCGGTGGACGTCGCCGCGTTGTTCGCCGCCGTGCCCGCGTTTGCCGCCGGTACGAGCGTCGCCACGCGAAAGGCCGGCCAGGACGTGCTGCAGAAGGTCGCCGCGGCGACGCCGCTCCTGATCGGCGGTAGCGCCGACTTGTACGGCTCGACCCTGAATTACATCGGGGACGCGGCCAAGGCCCAGGACGATTTCACCCCTGCGAATCGTCGAGGCAGAAACATCCGCTTCGGCATCCGCGAGCACGGCATGTGCGCGATCCTGAACGGCATGGCCGCGCACGGGATTTTCCGTCCGAGCGGCGCGACGTTCCTCGTGTTCGCCGACTACGCCCGCCCAGCCATTCGCCTGGCCGCGCTCAGTCACTTTCCGGTCATCCTGATCTTCACCCACGACAGCATCGGCGTGGGCGAGGACGGTCCCACGCATCAGCCGGTGGAAACCGTGCCGGGTCTGCGCGTGATTCCCGGACTCGACGTGATCCGCCCGGCCGATCCGGAGGAAACCGCGGGCGCGTTCGTGTCGGCGCTGGAACGGACCAGCGGACCCACGCTGATCGCCTTGACGCGCCAGGCAGTGCCGCTGCTCGAGGAGATTCCGCTGGCGGCGCGCCGCGAGGGCGTGTTGCGCGGCGGCTACGTCGCGCGCCGGGAGAGCACCCCCCTCGAGCTGATCCTGCTGTCGGCGGGCAGCGAGCTGCAGCACGCGCTGAAAGCGGCGAAGGAGCTCGGGACGGGCACGCGTGTCGTCAGCCTGCCTTGCTTCTCCCGCTTCGAGCGCCAGCCTGCGGCGTACCGCGAAGAGGTGCTGCCGAAGGCCTGCCGGAAGCGCGTCGCGATCGAAGCCACCACGCCCTCGACGTGGGCGCCCTACGTGGGGCTCGACGGCATCGTCATCGGCATCGACCGCTTCGGATTGTCGGCGCCCGGTGGTCAGGCGATGGCCGAGCTCGGGATGGACGCGAAGCGGGTGGTCGAAGCCGCTCGGTCGCTCTGAGCCCGGGCGCGTACGCCCGAACCCCTCGGATCGCTTGCTGACCGAGGGTCGGCGGGGAGTTGGGTTATCCTGCGCCCGAGATGGCGGCGGACCCGGAAGGCCGTGTCGAGGAGCTCGAGGCGGAGATCCGCCGGCTCCAGATGATGTTGGCGTGTGCGCCGGACTTCATCGCTCGCATCACGCTCGACGGGAAGTTCATCTACGTCAATTACGTGGCGCCCGGGTTCACGATTGACCGGGTCGTCGGCACGAGCGCATTTGCCTACATTCCGGAGGCGTTTCACGAGGATGCGCGCGCGGCCATGCGGGCGGCCGTCGAGACGCGCAGCGTGCAGCAGTACGCGACGGTCGGTCCCATTACCGCGGACGAGGTGGGCCACTACCTCACGCGCGTGAGCCCCGTGATCGAGAACGGCGAAGTCACGTCGCTCGTGATGACGGCGACCAACGTGACGGTGCTGGAAAAGCAGCGCCTGCTCTTGCAGCTCGCCCTGGACGGGACCGGACTCGCCACGTTCAGCCACGACCTCGCCACCGGAGAGGGCCATTGGGACGAAGCTGCGCGGCGCTTGTTCGGGTTTGCCCCGGGGGCGAAGGTGCCCGGCATCGAGCGCTTCTTTTCCGAGTACCTGCACCCGGACGATCGCGAGGTCGTCGCCGGCGCGATGCAGCGGTCGCTCGAAGGGTCTCACTTCGGGCCCATCGAGTACCGGATTCGCCTGCCCGGTGGGAGCACGCGCTGGGTGAGCGCCGCCGGCACCGTCGTACGGGGTCCCCGCGCCCCGGGCAGCAGGATCGTCGGCACGCTGAAGGACATCACGGAGCGGCGCACGCTGGAAGCGCGGCTCCGCGACGCCGAAAAGCTCGAAAGCATCGGGCGGCTGGCGGGCGGCGTCGCGCACGACTTCAACAACATGCTGACGGCCATCCTCGGCAACGTCGCGTTCGCCCAGAGCCTGGATTCGCTCGAGCAGATCCGCCCGTTACTCGACGAGATCCGCGTCGCGGCGGAGCGCAGCGCGGCGCTCACGGCGCAGCTGCTCGCGTTCGCTCGCCGGCAGCTCGTGGAGCCGAAGGTCCTCGCTCCCGGTGCGTTGATCCTGCGCCTCGAGCCGCTCCTGCGACGGTTGCTCGACGAGCGCACGCGGCTCGAATTCTCGCTCTCGGCCGTCGGACACGTGCGCATCGGCGAGAGTCAGCTCGAGCAGGTGGTCATGAACCTGGTCACCAATGCGCGGGACGCCGTCGCGGGAGGGGGCCGCATCGCCGTCGAGACGCGTGACGCCGTCCTCGAGCCCTCCGCGATCGATCCGGGGTCGGGTCTTCTGCCGGGGCCCTACGTAGTCCTCTCCGTGACCGACAACGGTCCGGGGATTTCGCCGGAAATCCACCCACTGCTGTTCGAGCCCTTCTTCACGACCCGCGAGGGCGGTACGGGCCTCGGTCTGCCGACCTGCTATGGCATCGTGAAGCAGAGCGGCGGCGCGATCGTGGTGGAGAGCGAGGTCGGGCGCGGCTCGACCTTCCGCGTCTACCTGCCGCGGGTGGAGCCCACGCCCGGCGCCCACGAAGGTCCGGCGTCGTCACGGCGGGACAATCCCAAGCGCAAGGTCCTCGTCGTCGAAGACGAGGAAAACGTGCGCCGCGTGCTCGAGCGCGCCCTGCGCGTCGGCGAGTTCGCGGTCTTCGTCGCCGGCGGCGCGCAGGAGGCGTTGCGGCTGGCGGAGGCACACGGTCCCTTCGCCGTGTTGGTCACGGACATCGTGATGCCGGACGTCGACGGACACGAGCTCGCCCGGATGCTCCGCAAGCGCTGGCCCGAGCTCTGCGTGCTCTTCGTGTCCGGCTACACCCAGGAGTTCCCGCTCCAGGGACAGGACGGGCGCTCCGCCTTTCTCCAGAAACCCTTTCGCCCGGCCGATCTCTTGAACGCCGTGCGAAAGCTCGGCAACGATTCCTGAGGTTCGCGCTCCTCGAGGACGCTCAGCGCGCACGTTCGAGGCGCTCGCTCGGGTTCGGCGGATCTCGTCGGGGGGGCGTATCCGCTCGTGCGACCTCGGTGCTCCGAGAGTCGATCGTCGAAAGGACGCGGCGGCCGATGTCCGCCGCCGCGACGACATCGAAGTGGACGCCGTCCCGGCGCAAGAGGAGGCCGTTCACCTCGCGCGTGCACTCGCCCTTGGGGCAGACCATCTCCGCCAGATCGAGCAGGCGAAAACGCGGGTGTTTCTCCGCGACCTTCCGGATCGAACGGTTGATGCAGTCGAGCTGCTTGCGCCGATCCGCGTTGTCGTAGGGGCCGAGCGGGTACGGCGCCGTGGCGAGCCAGAGCGCCGACCGAGAGCCCGCGAGGTCGGCGAGATGTTGGTCGAGGCCTGCCTCGAACAGCGAATCCCAGCGCGGATGGCAGGCGACGGTCCACTTCCCGCGCACGTGGATGCCGTAGAGAAAGGCTCCGCCCACACCGGCGATCGTCACGTCCACGTTCTCGTCGTCCTCGGTCCAGCGGACGTGGTCGGCGTAGATCAGGTTCAAGCCGTCTTTCGCGCGCAGTTCGACTTCGACTTCGGGCGTCGCAACGCTGCGGATCATCCAGCCGAGCGCGTTGGCGGTCGAATCGCCGAGGACGCGCACGCGTAGCCGGACGGGAGGACGAGCCGCCGGCGCATGGGGCAGCGCCGGCGAACGCGTGGCCGTCGCGACGCGCGGCTCGGGCCGCGGCCACGTGCCGAGGGTGATGGAGAGACACGCCGCCGCGAAGGCCGCGGGGACGACGCTGCGAGCGCGACCGAACGGTACGCCGTGCCGCCGGATCGGCTGCTCGAGAAAACGGTACGAGAGCGCTGCAATGCCGAGCGTCACGGCCGTGCGGAGCGCCAGGAGCGTGAGGCCGTGAGCGTGGCAGCGCTCGGCGGTGAGCACGAGGTTCACCGGCCAGTGCCAGAGGTACGCGCCGTAGCTCACGGTGCCGAGCGCGCGCAGCGGCGCGACCGACAAGAGGCGTGCCACGAGGCTCCGCCGACCGGCGAGCGCGCACGCGAGCAGGAGCAGCGCGAAGAGCTCGCTCAGCCAGAAACCGCCGCGGTAGAGCAGATAATCGTGGCCGTCGATCGCCCACCAGGCCCAGCCGAGCCCGGCGAGGGCGAGCGCTCCGCCGATGTCGAGCAGACGCGCGGGGCCGCCCTCCGCGACGGGGGCGCGCAGCGTGACGCACGCGAACGCTGCGCCGGCCAGGATCGCGGCGGCGCGCGTGTCGGTCCCGTAGTAAGCGCGCATCGTGTGCTCGGGGTCGAAGAGCGCGCTCATCGCGAGCATCGACAGCAGCGCGAGCCCTGCCGCCACCAGGAGCAGCGCTCGCACACCGAAGCGCGCGAGCACGAAGACGACGACGAGCGGCCACACGACGTAGAACTGCTCCTCGATGGCGAGGCTCCAGGTGTGCTCGAGGGGCGACGGCGAGCGGAAGAGGTCCCAGTAGCTGTGCTGGGATACGATCGCGCGCCAGTTGGCGACGTAGCCGAGGGTCGCGAACGCGTCCGCCCGGATGTTCGCGAGCTCCGCCGCTGGCGCGACGAAGCGCGCGTAGAGCGCGATCGCAGGCATCAGGGCCAACAGGGCCGGAAACAGCCGCCGCGCGCGCCGAGTCCAGAACGAGGCGAGGTCGATGCGCCCCGTCGCCCGCTGCTCGGCCAGCAGAATGCGCGTGATCAGGAACCCCGACAGGACGAAGAACAGATCCACGCCCAGATAGCCGCCGCGGAGCAGCCCGTCCGCGTGGAACGCGAGCACGCCGAGCAGCGCGACCCCGCGCAGGCCGTCGAGCGCCGGCACGTGCTCGAGGCGTGCGGAAGAAGACGAGGATTCTATGCGCGCAGACTGCCCGCGGCTCAGCGGGCTGTCAAAGTGCGTCGTCTCCGAGCGCCCCTCGCGCGCCCGAGCGCCCTCGCGCGACACGAGAGCGTCCTCGCGGCCGCGCCGCCGCGCCGAGCTACGTCTATTGCTCGAGGATCGCTTTGAGGACGCGGACGCTGCCCGCGTCGGCGACGGCGAGATCGCTCACTCCGTCGCCGTTCACGTCCCCGGCGGTGATGCCGGTGAGGAGCGTGAACCGGTAGCCGTCCTGGAAAATCGCGGGCTCCGAGAAGGTGCGATCCGCGGAGTTCACGTCCACCAGGTTCACGCTTTGCGGGGTCGCGTAGGCGAGCGCGAGCGGTGCGTCGCCGGTCAGCTGGAACGTCGTGAAGGCACGCACGCCGTCGGGGTGCTCCACGCGCGTGGAGCGCTGCGGCGAGAACCCGCCGTAGCCGTCGTTCCAGAAGACCCGGACGCCGGCTCCCTCCGCACTGCCGGTCAAGAGCGCGATGTCGCCGGCCGAGTCGCCGTCGAGGTCGCGAATCTCCAGCGGCGGCTCGAGCGCACAAGGCTCGTCGAGCTCGAGCGTGCTGACCGAGCCGAGCCGCGCCGCGCCGTCCGCCACGGTCGCCCAGGTCAGCAAGCAGCGAGCTCCCCCTTCGATCGGCGCCGCCAGGACCAACTCGTCGCGCGCGTCGCCGTCCAGGTCGGCGGCCACGAACGTGACGCTGAGCGGCGCTCCGTTCGGATCCGGCAGCACGGGCTCGAGCTCGGACGGGAATTCCCAGGGCAGGAGCTGCGGCGTGCTCCGGCCGCTCGGAAAATCCGGCAAGAGCCAGAGGCTGAACACCAGCTCGAACGACCCGTCCTCCTTTTCTCTCGGCCGCCCGCCGACGGCGACGAGATCGAGCCGGTTCGGATCGGCGAAGTGTCCCGCGGTCGCGGCGAGTCCGTCCGCTTCTTCGAGCGTCCCGTCCGTCGAAAAGGTCGTGAGCAGGATGGGTGAAAAGAACACGCGATCCGTCGTCCCCACCAGGATCGACAGTGAGCTCTGGGGATTCGCCGTCGCTGCTTCGTCCGCGAGCTCGCTCACGACCAGCAGATCCGACATCGTGTCCTCGTCGTTGTCCGCGCCCGCCAAGAGCTGCCGGACACGCTCGGCGTGCGCGATGGAGATCGGGGGGTCCGGAAAGCCGCTCGGATTTCCGAAGGCGACCGAGAGCAGGTCGTCTCCGCTCGCGCCGCGTCCCGGAGCCACGAACGCGAGGTCCAGGACGGCGTCGCCGTCGTAGTCGCCCACGGTGAGTTCCTGCACGAGGTGTCCGGTCGGGATCGTGAAGTGATTCAGGCGATCGGTGCCGGTGCCGAGGTAGATTTCGATTCCCGGACTCGCGTCCGACGTGGCCAGCGCGTCGAGCTTTCCGTCGGCGTTCAGGTCGGCGACGCCGCCGCTCGTCCAGCGACCTTGGCGCGCGCCGTGCTTGGCGCGGTACTGGAGCTCCCCGTCGACCCTCTCGGCAATCACGAGGACCTGCGGGAGCACCAGATCCGCCGTGCCGTCGCCGGAAACGTCGCCCGCTGCCACCGGCGAGTCCGAGCTCGGCTCGTCCGCGTCCGCCAGTCGAATCGTGAACGGCTCGAGCGCACCGATGCGCTCCCCGTCGTTGTAGGCGGCGTACGGGCCCGAGTCCGTCGCGATCAGCACGTCGAGGTGACCTTCGCCGTCGAGATCGGCGAAGAGCGGGCTCGCGTTCGGCTCCGCGGGCGGGTCGAACGCGACGCGCGTCACGATCGGCTCGTCCTTCCAATGCAAGCCCTTCGCGTCCTTCGTGCAGAGTTGATAGAGGTGGAGCTCGGACAGGCCACGAACGGCGACGCCGAGCTCTGCGCAGGGATGGCGCTCGCGATCGTCGAAGAGATGAGCCGTGGTGGGCCTTCCCGCGAGTGCGTCCAGCGCGCCCGGCAGGTGAGCGACGGGGACCAGCCGCTGGGTCGGATCGCGAGAGGGTCGCTCCAGCTGGAATGCACCGTCGATGTGTCGCAGCACGCTGAGCGCGGACGAGGCGTCGACCCGCCGGTCCAGCACGGGCGTGACCAGCGTGAGTCGCCCGTCCATCAAGTACGAAGGGTGCGCGAACGGCGTGAGAGTCCGGTTCGACTCGCCGAGCATGGCGCAGAAGGCGAACTGCGAGACCAGGAGATCGGCGCGGGCGTCGCCGCGCGAGAGCTGAGCGGCGATCGTGTTTCCGAAGAGCTGGCTCGTGACCCAGCCGTCCTCCGCCACCGCGTTGCGATCGAAGTAGTGGATCCCGAGTTGGGCGAGCCCGAAGAAGCCCGGCGACCCGCGGCTCACGATGTCACTCCGCCCGTCCCCGTCGAAGTCGCCGCTCGCGAGCCGGAGGGCGGCGCCGCGGATTTCGCTCGAAGGCGGTTCGAAGTTGCCCGTCGGCCGCCGGCACACGCCCGCCGCGTCGCAGCCGTATCCGATGGGGCAAGCGGCGTCCGAGGGGCCGGAGCAATCGAGATGGCAGGCTCCCGCCGCGCCCGGCGGACGGCAGCTCTTGCCGAAGCGCTCGAATCCGTCGCAGTCCTCTCCGGGGTCGATCACGTGATTGCCGCACGCGCCACCGGGAATTTCGGGCAGCGTGCGGCAGCCTTCGAACGGCACCAGCAGCGCGGCTACGGCGATCACACGTGGAATGCGCATCACCTCGATCCTCGCCGCGGATGCCGGCGGTGGTTTCGTCCGTGGGGCGGGCATACGACGGCGCGGTAGCATACCTCGCGCCCTCGGGCGGTCGACGCGGACGCGGCTCGTGGCATCATCGTACG
>DASXWF010001403.1:0-5225 GCA_036503835.1 Polyangiaceae bacterium
CTCTCCGGCCGGAACAACGTCGTGCGCTGAGCGCCCCAGGCGGAGCGCTCAGCCGGACTTTCATTCGTGAGCGCGCCTAGCGCGCCGCAGGAGCGCCGCGCCGCCGGCGGCGCGTCCCGGCGAGCGCCGCGAGCGCGCCGGCCAGGGCCATCCAGAGTCCGCCCGCGCTCGGCGTCCCCCCGACCGCGCAGCCGCCGGGTTCGCGAACGTAGAGCGGCCCCTTGGGTTGGGTGCCGCCCGTGCCCTGTCCGGACGAGGCGCCACTACCGGTCCTGCCGCTCGTACCGTTGCCCGAGCTCGCGCCGGAGCCCGGCTCGCCGCCGCCGCCGTCCTCGCCCGCG
Organism: Polyangiaceae bacterium; assembly: GCA_036503835.1. Classification (GTDB taxonomy): domain Bacteria; phylum Myxococcota_A; class Polyangia; order Polyangiales; family Polyangiaceae; genus PMG-095. Next base: position 342 of record DASXWF010001403.1, read on the forward strand.
CTCGCGCCGCTGCCTTCACCGGCGTTCACGTCGGTGCCGCTCGTGCCGCCTTCGCCGGGCTCACCGCTCGAGCCGCCGCTGGCCGTCGTTCCACCGCTGCCGTCGGAGCCGGCCGCGCCCACCACGCCGTCGCCCACGCACTCGCCCCCGTCGCACATGCCGCTTTCGCCGCAGGCAGTGCCGTCGCGTTTGCGGCGTTCGAGGCAGGTTCCGCTCTCCGCCTCGCAGGTGCCCGGCTCGTAGCAGTCGTTCCGCGCCGAACAGTCGACCGCGCTGCCCGCGCAAGCACCCTCGGCCGTGCAGACGTCGTTGAAGGTGCAGAGATCGCCGTCGTTGCATTCGTCGCCGGCGCTCGTCGGATCGGGCGTGAATTGACAGCCGAGCGCGTCGTCGCAGCTGTCGGTCGTGCAGGGGCTGCCGTCGTTGCAGTTGATGGGCAGGCCGCTGCCGCACACGCCGTCGGTGCAGGTTTCGCCGATGGCGCAGAGCGTGCCGGTGCTGCAGGGCGTGGTGTTGTCCTTGTTCTGGCAGGTCTGCGCGCCGCAAGCCCCCACGGGCATCTGACCCGGGCCACAGCTCGGCACGCCGGCGCCCGTGCCCTGGCACTTGATGGGCTCGCCGCTGCTGACCACGCACACGTCGTTGTTCGTGCAGGGGTTGCCGTCGTCGCACCCGTCTCCGGCGTCGAGCGCCGTGAACTTGCAGCCCGTCTCCGGATCGCAGGTGTCCGTCGTGCAGGTGTTGAAGTCGTTGCACGTGATGCTCTGGCCCTCGCACTCACCGGCGTCGCAGCTGTCGTTCTGCGTGCACGCGTCGAAGTCGTCGCACATGCCGCCCTGGTTCGTGGGGTCGTTCTGGCAGCCGTCCTGGGGATCGCAGTCGTTCGTCGTGCAGACGTTGTTGTCGTCGCAGGGTTGTACGACGCCGCCGCAGGTCGTGCCGCTGCAGCTGTCGCCGGTGGTGCACTGGTCGTCGTCGTTGCAAGTCGAGCCGGAGCCGACGGCGTCGTTGCGACAGCTGCCGGAAATGCACTCGTCCTTGGTGCAGTCGTTGTCGTCCTTGCAGTCGTCGCAGCTGCCGCCGCCGGATCCGCAGTGATCGACCGCGTTCGAGTAACAGACGCCGCCGTCGATGCAGCCCGTGCAACAGACGGCGTTCTCCATGCAGCGGCCGGCGTTGTTCCCGGCCGTGCAGCCTACGCCGACCGTGATTTCGCAAGCGCCCGAGTCACAGGTGCTGCACGTGCCGCAAACCTTGCAGTTTCCGCCGCTCTCGCCGCAGGCGGCATCCTGACTTCCACCGGCGCACTTCCCGTCCCGATCGATGCAGCCCGTGCAACAAGCGAGGTACTCGAGCTCGTCCCTTGCTCCGGCCGTGAAAATCGCGCAGCGGCCGGTCCCTTCCGTGTTCCGGCACTCCGTTCCTACCCGAGCGCCGTCGTTCACGAAAAAGACGCACGTCGCCGTCGTCGTGCTGCCGCACTTCCAGTAGCCGCAGTCATCGTCCGGCGGGCACGTGATGGTCCCGCCGATTTTTCCCGTGCACTGGATGCCTTCGACGACCGCTCCGACCCCTTCCTCGGCGGCGAGCTCCATCGCGCAGCTGGACAGCACGACCCCGACGGAGCCGGCCAGCGCCAGCGCCGCGGCGAGCCGTACGACTCCTCGCTCACCCTGCCCACGCGCCGCCCTCTTCCCCCCGAGACCCCGCGCCTTGTTCGGATCGATCATCAAAACCTACCTTTGACTCCCGCCGAGCCGAAGCCGACCCAGGGTTGGATGGATGCTGCCGGCTTCTCCTTGTTGCCCGAGCTCAGGAGCAGCAGCGTGACGCCGGTCGCCACGCCGACACCCCCGACGGCGAAGCCGACGATACCGAGCGTCTTCGCCGAGTCCGCCGAATTGTCGAGCTCGTCTACCTCGGCCGAGAGCGGGTTGTCGGTCGTGCAGCCCGTCGCGCCGCCGCATTCCTCGAACTTCGCGTCGGCGTCGCTGCGCTTGCTCGACGCCTGCAGCACGAAGACGGTGCCGAGACCGAGACCGATCGCTCCCACGCCGAAGGCGACGTACGAGCCGATGCGCATGCCGCTCTTTCCGTCACCCGTGCCGCGATCCTGAGTCGGAGGCGCCGACGTTGCGACCGGTTCGTTCTGGGGAGGCGGTGCGGCTGGACCGGCCGCCGGCTCTCCCGCGGGCGCGGGGGCGACGACGAGCGCCGGGGCGCCCGGGGCCGACACGAGCGCGAGCGTCACGCTCTTCCGCTCGCCGTCGGCGAGCACGACCGTGGTGGGCGTGGAACGCAGGCCCGGCGCGCCCGCCTCGAGCTTGTGCTCGCCGGGATCGATCGGTTGGGGAGCGCCCACCAGGATGGCGGGAATCGGGGCGCCGTCGAGCAACACCGCAACGTCCGCCTTGCCCTCGCCGCCTTCCACGCGCACGGTCAGCGCGGCGATGCGCGGCTCGATCGCCTTCACTTCCTCGGCGGCCGCCGACTGTGCGTCGCGGAACGCCTGCGGCGCGTTCGGCGGCAGGGTCTCCTTCGCGACCTTGAGGTACGCCTCACGGGCTTTGACGAGTGCGCCGAGCTTCGCGTAGGCGCGGGCCATGAACAGCAGGTGAGGCGGGGCGTGGACCAGGGACTCGGCCTTGCCGAAGAAATCCACTGCGTCCTTGTAGCGGCCCTCGTTGAACGCGGTCGCCCCTTCCGTGGCGAGCGAACGCGCCGCCGCGCGCTGCTCGTCCGTTTGCCCGAAAGCCGGGCGCGCGACGACCGAGAGACCCAGAGCCAGCGTGAGCGCGAAGCACGGGCGTAAGCCCGCGAAAGCGAACGGCATAGCCCAGTATCCTAACACGGCCCCCGCGCGGGCCAGCTTTTGGAGTTGCAGCCGGAAGCGGCGGGCGTGGGTGAGTGTCGGAACTTGCCCCACATGGGAGCTTCTCGGGCGCGTTCGCGCTCGAGTGCGTTCACGCGAGCTCGGAAGGTCTCGGGCCGGGGTCGCTGTCACGGGCGCGACGGATGGCCCGCCCGAGCATCTCCGCGAATCCGGCCGTCGCGATCATCCGTGTCTGGCCCGAGGGCGTGAAGATGACGACGAGACCCTGACCCGGGCCGACTTCGCCCGGTAGGAACGCGGAGCGATTGAAGGTCACCCGTTCGATGGCGTCGACGAAGAAGTTGAAGACCAGCCGGAGCTTGCCGCCCGAAACCGTACAGAAGTGAAGCAGGCGCGGCGTCAGGATCACGTGCTCGACCGGCGGTACCGAACCGAGATCGACCGCCTGATTCACGTCCCAGCCGCGGATGCGCTCCCAGGCGAGCGGCGGATCGCGGAGCTCGTAGTACTTGCCGAGCTGCGTCACGGCGAGCGGGCCGCTTGCCGGAAGCGGCGGGAGCCGCTTCTTCCCGAGGACCCCCAGACGAACGAGCGCAACGCTGGCGATGACCACGACGGCCAGCGCGGCGACGAATGCGACGAGTTCTCCCATGATCATTCAGTATCAAGCGACGCGCCCGGAAGCACGGCGCTTCTGGGCACTTCACTCGTGCTCACCGCGCACGAATTCGTGCGCGGCCCCAAGGGGCTCCCTAAGCCCCTTCGACTCGATGAGAACAGAAGCGGCTCGGGCGCGCACTCACTAAAGAGCTCACCGTCGAAAATCGCCCCCGTCACCGCGTGTGGGAGCGTGTGAGACCCGCACTCACGCGCGCTCGATCGCGAGCGGTGAACTCTCGCTGTACTCATGAGCGATGTCTCGCGCGAACCCGGGCTCGCGCTTCCGCTCCGCATGCAAAAGAGGAAACAGGAAGGGGCGGGCGCGTTGTGTAGAACTTTGGAGCATGCGAAACGCGGGGGGGGGCGCTCTTCGCGTGGGGCTCGCGGTGGAAAAGAAATTCAAAATGACGCTCGACAAATTCGAGCGCTCGGCGCAAGAATTAGTTCTCCGATCGGACACTCATGTTTTGCGGCGCGGTGCCGTCTCGAGAGTGACCGTTAGGAAAGCGGGACTGGTGATGGAAGTGTCGTCGGTCGAGTGCCGCAAGTGCCACGCGGAAATGTTCGATGGTGCGCGCTTCTGCATCCGTTGCGGCAGCGCGCTGGAAGGTGTTGCGAGCGTGACGACGCGGACGCTCACGTCGCGCCCTCCGGCTCCGTTCTCGGAGCTGCTCTCGCCTTCGAATCCCGCCGCGCCGGGCCCGGCGTCGGCCACGTCCCTCTCCGAGGCGATGGGAAACGCAGTGCAGCAGGCCGAAGAGTCCTGGTCCGCGCCGGCGGAGCCCGATACCCGAACGCTCAGTCTCGCCGAAATGGCGGCGGATCTCGCCACGGTCGCCGCGAAAGCACCCCTTGCGGGGACGGCAGATCCGATACGGAGGCAAGAAGAGAAGATGGTCGATTTATCAAGGGATGAGGTGCTTCGACGCGCGCGCGTGAAGCAGAGCATGAAACGCGCCGGCCTCGCCGGCATGGATCTGGCCGGGGTGAATCTCGAAGGGGTCGACTTCGGTCGCGCGGATCTCGAGGGCGCGAACCTCGAGAACGCCAAGCTCCGGGGCGCGATCCTGCGCAGCGCGAACCTGCGCGGCGCCAAGCTCCGGGGCGCGGATCTCGCCGAGGCCGATCTCGACAAGGCCGACCTCGAGGACGCGGAGCTCGAAGGCGTGTTCCTGGCGGGGGCGCAGCTCAAGCGCGCGAGCCTCGTGAGCGCGCGGCTCGGCAACGCCAACCTGACCGGCGCCGACCTCACGGGCGCGGAGCTCGACTTCGCCGACCTCACCGGCTCGAACCTCAAGAACGCGGCGCTCTGTTTCGCGGAGCTGACCGAGGCGACGCTGCGCAACGTCGATCTGTCCCAGGCCGACGCGCGCCACGCCCTCTTCAAGGAT
>DASXWF010001404.1:0-1891 GCA_036503835.1 Polyangiaceae bacterium
AACCGTCTACTTCCCCGCGCCGCTTCTCGCGCTCCGCACCTTGAAAAGCGATCCGCTGGTCGGCCTCGCGAAAGGTCGGGCGGAAGCGCTGGCTGCGGTCGACCCCCAGTTTCGGGTGAACGGCAAGCGCGGCGTGGCTTCGCTCGGCGGTAGCTTCTAGAGACGCGACCGGCTCGCGACGACTTGGAATCGTCCCCCGAATCCATCAGACGTAGCAACGCATGGACCAATGAAGCTTTCGGGCCTCGAGCGAAGCGGGCCCGAAAGCTGCACGATCCGTCCGAACGGTCTGCGGTTCACTCTTCGCTTCGTCCGCTCGAAACAGCGCGCGGCTGGCAGGTGCAATCCAGGCAGCCGTGCTCGGCGCAGGTTCCGCAGCAGCGCGCGACCTGAAGCCGCAGCGCGTTGCGTGCCCGAAACGCGCGTACGGCGGCGTTGCCGGACGAAATGCCCGCCCTCTTGGCGTACTCGCCGACGGGCAGGCCCTCGACGTCCACCTCGAGCAGGATCTCCGCGTACTCGGGTTTGAGCGTTTTCGCGAGGTCGCCCACGCAGCGGCACACTTCGTTCTTCAAGTCGGGAGCGGGCACCTCGTCGGTTTCGAGCTCGGCCGCCAGGGCCTCGAGCTTCTTGTCGGAGCTCTTGCGGCGGCGGTGGTGGTCGATGACCGCGTGGCGGAGGACCCGATAAAACCAGCCGAGCGCCGCCTCCCCGTCGCGAAGCTCCGGCAGGTGCTCGAGCCCGCGCGCAAACGCCTGCTGGACGATGTCTTCGGCTGCGCTGCGCGAGCCGACGCGACGTTCCACGAAGCTCAAAAAGGCGCGATGGTTCGCGACCAGGCGCGCCGTCACTTCGGGGGACGTGGGATCGGACGCCTCGGAGTCGGCCATTCGACAAGGTTTAGTGACCGGAGCGGGCGTTGCAAGTACCGTGGCCGTGGCGGGATTTCGGGGGTATTGGCTGGGTGTAATGCACGAGGCCGAGCAGCGTCCGAAAGGTAGTCGCCTGGAGAATTTGCCGATGGCCTCCGATTGCTGCAGTCACTCCCACCACGAGCACGACCACGGTGCTGGTGCGCATGCTTCCGCCCCTGCTCCGGTCCCGCCTGCCACGCCGCCCCGGGCGTCCGCCTCGCGCGAATGGACGTGTCCCATGCACCCGGAGGTCGTGCGGACCGAGCCGGGGAGCTGCCCGATTTGCGGCATGGCGCTCGAGCCGCGGGTGGTGAGCCTGGAGGACGAGGACGACGGCGAGCTCCGCTCCATGACCCGCCGGTTCTGGGTGTCCGCGGCGCTCAGCGTGCCGCTCGTGGTGATCGCCATGAGCGAAATGATGCCGTTCGCGGCGAGCCTTCCGGTCCGGACCCGGGTTCTGGTGGAGCTCCTCCTGGCGAGCCCGGTGAGCCTCTGGGGTGCCTGGCCGTTCTACGAGCGGGCGCTGGCCTCGGTGAAGCATCGAAGCCTGAACATGTTCACGCTGATCGGCCTCGGCGCGAGCGTCGCCTACGGCTACAGCGTCGTCGCGGCGCTCGTGCCCTCGATCTTCCCGGCGACCCTGCGCGGCGAGTCGGGCGAGGTCCCCGTGTACTTCGAGGCAGCGAGCGTGATCGTTACGCTCGTGCTGCTCGGGCAGGTGCTCGAGCTTCGCGCTCGGCAGCGGACGAGCGGCGCCATCAAGGAGCTGCTCGGGCTCGCCCCCAAGTCGGCGCGCCGCCTGCGAGAGGACGGAAGCGAAGAGGACGTTCCGCTCGAGCACGTGAAGGTCGGAGAGCGCTTGCGCGTGCGCCCGGGCGAGAAAATCCCCGTGGATGCGCTGGTGCTCGAAGGCGACAGTCACGTCGAGGAGGCGATGCTCACCGGTGAGCCGGTCCCCACGCACAAGACGCCGGGCG
>DASXWF010001405.1:0-1953 GCA_036503835.1 Polyangiaceae bacterium
CACCGCGAACGCTTCCGAGCCCAACATCCACCCGATCAACGCATTGAGCTACTGAGTGGCACACCGCAGCCGTATCCGCCCCACCCAAACCGCCTGGCAGAGCGGTGTTGTCACGGACGTCGAATGGGAGAAGCTTGACGACGCCCAGCACCGCGCTTTCGGCGAATGGGGCGGCGTCTACGTCCTCGACGAGGACCTCGTCTTCGGCGGCGGTCTCGGGATCGGCGTCGAGATCGCGACCGAACTCCTGGTCTCGGGCTTCGGCCTCACCGTCGATTGCCTCGCCTTCTTCGACGACGACGTCTTCTTCAGCAACGACGTAGCGTTCAACGCGGCGACGACCTTCAACGCTGCCACGACACTGAACGGCGTCACGACGCTGAACGACCCGGCGATCTTCCAAGACGACGCGACGTTCAACGACGTTGCGACGTTCGGAGCCGTCGCGCAGTTCAACGACGACGTCTTCCTGGACCAGATCATCGACGTTCTGGGGGACGGATTTTTCCGCTCCGACCTGACCGTCGAAGGCGACATTACGGCCGAGGACGATCTGTTTGTCGACGACGCCCTGACGGTCGGCGGCGTGACCACCCTGGACGGCACGCTCAACGCGAACGGCGACGCCAACATCGGCACCTCCGAGGCGGACGCACTCACGATTCGCGCGCTCACATCGTTCCTCGGTGACGTCGCGTTTCACACCGACGTGGACCTAGGCGAGGACGCCGACGACTTGATCACCGTCGGCGGGACGATGACGCTTTTGAGGGCGCTCGGGTTCTCGGGGAGCGGGCGGGTGCCGTGGCGCACCATGACGGGGCCCGACGGAAACACGACGATCACCGTCGCGGACGCCAACGTCGTGCGCGTGCCGACGCAGACCGGGACTCACACCTACGAGATTTCCGACTCGGGCGCCGTCAACGGCGACTGGATGCTGTTCTTCGGCGGAGGTGGAGCCGTTTTCGACATCGACTATGACAGCGGCGTCGATACGTGGAGCACCACCGCGGGGCACTTCGAGCTTTTCGTGCGTGTCGGCGGCACCTGGCGAAAAGTGGTTCGCGTCTCGCCCTAGTTGTTGTGGTTGCAGTACTGGCCGTCGCACGTGTAGCCGCCGCTGCAGCGAGTCGCTGGATCACTGCATCGCTCGCCACCGCCCACCCACACCGGTTCCGTGCACACGTTGTCGATGCAGGCGACCGCGGGGATCTCGAGCCGGCAATCGTCGTCCATGGTGCAGACCACTGGCTCGCCTCCACCGCCCGTTCCAGCGCCGCCGCCCTCGCAGGTACAGCTTCCCCATTTCGCCCCGTCCGTCGTGCACGTCTGAGTCCCGGTGTTCCCGTCCTCGCACGCGCAGGCTCGCAGGGTGTTCGGTTCGCAGCCAGCTTTGAAGTCGTCGTCGGCGGACGAACAAGCGAGCGCCGACAGCCCGAGCAGCAGTAGAGAGATCAGGGTTTTCATTCTCGTTCCTCGAAGACAGGCCCGGAGATCAGGCGCCAATTGTCGCCGCCCGCGTGTTCGACGCTGACGGTCCACTCGCTACGAAGCAGGGCGCCGAACCCATTCTGCGAGTCCACGACGCCGCTCACCGCGAATCGGTTTTCGCCCAGGTACTCGACGCACGAGGTCCACTTACCACTGGGGCAGCGAAACTTCGCCGAGCCCGGCGCGCGGAGCTGACGGGAGACGAATTGTTGAGCGATTGCCGCCGCGCCCTCGCGTTGCGCCTCGCGCTCCTTCAGGTGCTCTTCCTGCTCGCGCGCCTCCCGCGCAGCGGCAGGGTCCCACGGCACCACCGGGGTCGGTGGACGAGAGCTCAGCCAGTAGACGCCGAGCCCCACACACCCGACGACGCCACCGAGGCTAGCGAACAGTAGAGAGTTGTCCTTCCGAGGCGGCGGAGGCGGCGGCCCCGGCTCATCCGGAACGAGAGCGAAGGGGGAC
>DASXWF010001406.1:0-3843 GCA_036503835.1 Polyangiaceae bacterium
GCGCGGCGGCGCGTCGAGCACGTGCTGCCCGCCGTGCCCCAGCCGGACATCCTCGCGAACGCGCTCGACGGATACGCGACGGCACAACTCCTCCTGAATGACGAGCACGTTGCGGAGGGTCCGCTCCTCTCCACGCGCGACGGCGCGCCACTCGCGGAGCGCTGGGAGCTCGTGGCCATGGCGGACGGGCGGAACGCCGCGAACCGCCTCGACTCCGGCATGGCGCTGCTCGTCGACGACGGCGACGCGATCGTGAGCATCCCCGGCCTGCGCGGCCAGTACGTGTTTCGCGACCAGCGGCGGGCGTTCGCGTTTCGCGAAGGTTCGGGTGGAAGGGCCGAGCTCGTGTTCGTCGATCTTCCGAGCGGAGAGGCGACGGGCATCGGCGAGTACCCGAGCGAAGCTCTCGACCTGGCGCAGCCGTTCGGCTTGACCTTCGGCGTCTCACCGCACGAGCGCGCGGCGTACTTCGTACTCGGGCCGGACGAGGGGGCGGCCCTGGACGCCCCTCGGCGAGTGGTCCGCTGGCTCGACGGGCAGGTGGAGCTGCTCGAGGATCGAGTGCTCACGCCCGCGACCAGACCCGGAGTCGCGGACGACGGAACGGCCGTGTTCAGCGACACGCGCGGCTCCGTTCGCTTCCGTCCCGGAGCCGAGACGCTGAGCACACCGGGCCTCTTGGGGCTCATGCTGAGCAGCGACGGCCGCGGTGTCGTGGCCCTGCAAGGAAACGGCGAAACCTCCCGCCTGGTTCTGACCGACCTGGACAGCGGTGTGGAGCGCTCGCTCGCCGGAGACATCACCTGGTTCACGATGGGGACCGACCTCTCCCATGCACGCTTCGCAGCCGCCCTCGAAGTGGTGGGCGGCGCGCCCGCCGCGGAGCTTCGGGCCGGGCGCTTTCCCACGCCGCCGTAGCGAGCTGCGGGCGGACTCAGGGGTGCCCGTCGATCGCGAACACGTCGATGAGCTCCGCGCCGGGTACCAGGCTCGGAGAGCCCGGCTCTGCCTGCGCGAGATCCCGCGCGGACACGGGCGTCTTCACCGAAATCACGAAGCCCGTGAGGATGGAGCGTCCGTCGGCAAAGGTGCGCAGGCGGAAGCGGATGAACGCGCCGTACTTGTCGATCGCCGCGAGCGACGAGACGAACGGCCGGTGCGCTCCGAGCGCGAAAGTGCCGGCGAGCGCCGGAGCGGCGAGCAGCGGAAACAACAGCGCGACGCCGAGCGCCGCGAGCACGCCGGCCGCGACGATCGCGAGCGGGTGGGTCCCGAGCGTGCGCTCCAGCACGAACGCGAACACCACCGCGAGCGCGAGGACGATCGCGCCGAACGCGACCCCGATCGCGGCGAGCGCCGCCCGCCGCAGCGGGCTCTTTTCGCGGAGCCCCGCAGCGAGCGCCAGCGGAAAGCCGCCGAGCAGCGCGAGCACCGCGAGGTAAAACGACAGGTCGAGCAGGACACCGCCGAAGGTCCGCGCGTCTTCTTGCGCCACCGCGACCGACCCCAGAATCAGGATGAGCAGCGGAGAAGCCGCGACCGTGGCGCGGTGGACGGGCGAATGCCGTCGAGCGGCCGACTCGCTGCTGGCCATGCGTGATTTGACCGTGCGAAAGGAGAAAAACAGCAGGATTCCCGAGAGCGCCAGGGCGATCAGGATCCAGGGCCCGTCGGGCGGCGTGAGGGTTCGGTCCGGCGCTCTCAGCGCCTGCAGGAATTCGAGGGGACGCAGCAGCAGCGCGGCTTCCCCCGCCGTTCCGAGCGCTCCGGCCGCGCCCGCCAGGCCGAGCACGAAGCCGAGCGCCAACAATCCCGTGCGCGAGAGCATGTAGAACGGCGAGAAGAGCTTCCTCCGAACCTCGCGCTCCGCCTGCTCGATGCTCGGATGCGACGCACGAGCAGCGTGTTCGCCGGCGGCGGAAGCATGCAGCGACGCGCCTCCGAGGCCGGACACGAGGGAGGTGAACGCTCGGGCGCCCAAGCCGGTGACGGCGTCGTAACGAGCGTAGTGATGGAGATCACCGGAGTACCAGAGCCGGAGCGCGTCGCGGGCGGGCGAAGTGAGCTCGTCACGGATGAACTCGGCGGTCCAATCCGCCGCGGTACCGTAGACGACCGCGGGCAGCGGCGTCGCGAGCAGGAGGTTTCTGGGGGAGGGGAGCCGGTGAAAGAACGCGCGCTGGCGATGATCGACGTCGGAAGCGCCGCGGGCGTCGAAGGCCCAAAACGTCCAGTTGCCGGGCAGGTTGGCGGCGAAGTAGCTCGCCTGCTGCACGGCCGCGTAGCCGCGCGGGCGGGCGGGCGGCGTGCTGCTGGTGCCTTCGGGCGGGGGAGGGGAGCGGCGAAACACCCGATTGAAACCGTCGATGCCGTCGTACCAGTCGTGGTTGCCCGGAATGCCGCAAAGCGGGCGAGGGGGAGGGGCTCCGTTAGGAAAGCGTGTCTCGTACGCGTAGTCGAACGGGGCGATGAAGCGCTCGCCGACGGTGCGCTCGTCGGCGACGGGGTACGCGGTGTCGCCGCCGACGTACAGGAACGCGCCGCGCGGGAGCTCGGCGTTCGTCGCATCCGAGGCCGTGACGCGAAGCGGAGCCGTGAGCTCCGGCGGATGGTCGGCGAGGTAGGCGTCGCCGTTCTCGAGCGCGAGCCCGCCGTGCACGAGGTAAGCGACGGAATAGACGATGCACGGCGAATCGCCCGTGTCCGAGACGAAGTCGAACCAGGTGTCGCCGGGTGCGGGCGGAGCGCCCGCGTCGAACGGCAGCGGCTCGGCTTGCATCCAGTCGCGGGCGTCCACGCGATCGGGAAACAGGTAGTAGAGCAGCGTCTTCCCGAGCTCGTGCACGAAGGCCTTGCCGAGCGCCCAATCGACGGGTCCCGCACCGGCGAACGACGCGGGCGAACGAGGACGCGGATCGCCGCTCATGAGCCGATCAGCCCGTTTACTTCGCGGCTTTCCAGACCACCATAGTCATTGATTAACGGCCCGGCGCATCACTCCACGGCCCGCGTCCAGCTCCGCGCGAGCTCTTCGATCAGCATCTCTCGCACGGCGGCGACGTGTGCGGGAACGAGCTTCTGCGAGGGCCAGACCAGGTACAGGCCGCCGCCGACGATGCCCCAGCGCGGCAGCACGCGCACGAGCCGGGACGCGCGCACCGCCGGCTCCGCGAGCTCGGTCGGCAGGAGCGCGATGCCGAGGCCGGCGACCGTGGCTTCCCGCAGAAACCCCATGTCGTCGCAGCTGAACGGCCCGCGCACGTTCACGACCTTTTTTCCGCGCGGCCCCTCCAGACGCAAGGTCGTGTTCGCGGCGCGCTTGCCGTAGGTGAGGCAGGCGTGGCCGGCGAGGTCGGCGGGGGTCCGCGGGCGGCCGTGGTCGGCGAGGTAGGACGGCGCGGCGAACAGCCGGAGCTCGCTTTCGGCCACTTTGCGGGCCACGAGCGACGAGTCGTCGAGCTTGCCGGCGCGAATGGCGAGATCGAACCCTTCGCTCACGAGATCGACCACCCGGTACGTCACGTGCAGGTCGATGCTGATCTTCGGGTAGCGCGCCGCGACGCGCGCGAGCAGGCGTGCGAAGCGCTCCCCGCCGGCGCCGGCCGCGGCGGTGATGCGCACGAGGCCGCGCGGCTCGGTGGCGAATCCGGTGACCGCGCGCCTCGCTTCCTCCGCTTCCGCGATCGCGGCCTGCATGCGCTGGAAGAAGACGCGGCCCGAGTCGCTGAGGCTCAGCTTGCGCGTGGTCCGGTGGAGCAGGCGCACGCCGAGCTCCTCCTCGAGGTGGCCGACCGCGCGGCTCACCGACGAGACGGGTACGCCCAGCACCTTGGCGGCAGCCGT
>DASXWF010001407.1:0-4271 GCA_036503835.1 Polyangiaceae bacterium
ACGCCGAAACAGCTCAAGAAGCGGATGGCGCAGCAGAAGCCGCCCGCGTGAGCGTTCCGTGGCGCGGGCGCTCCGTGCGCGCGCGCGCCGGGCGCGTCAGGGCAGCGCGACGCCCTTCGGTACTTTGAGGCCGGTCTCCGCTCCCGAGCGCAACGCCAGGAGGTCTCGGGCGATCCCGATCTCGACCAGGTTCACGGCCGCGCTGCCGGCCACCTTTTCGAGCTCGGCTTCCGCGCTCGCGTCGCCGCGGACCCGGCGCGACATCGCCGTGTAGAAGAGCGCCTCCGTCTTCTGCGCGTGACCGTGGGCTTCCTTGAAGAGCTCGGCGTCGCCCAGCTTGCCGCGCCCCCAGGCGCGGAGCGTCGCGCTCCAGCCCGTCGCGTCGTCCATCGCCGCGAAGGCGCTCTCCACGCTGCCGTCGCTCGGTACGGCGAGCTCCTGCTCGAGCAGCTTCAACCAGAGCGCGACGTACACGATGTCCTCCGGAGGCAGGCTCGATTCGACCGCTCGCTCCACCGCCGCGCGCGCGCCTTGCAGGTCGCGCCGCGTGAGCGCGCGCCGCGCCGAATCGATCAACGTGGCGCTGAGCTGCCCGGAATCCGTCGCGGCGGCATCGAGCGCGCGGGCCGTCGCGCGCTGCACGGCGGCGCGCTCGCCGAAATGTTCGAGCACGCGCGCCAGCAGGCGCTCCGCCCGCGCCAGCGCCCCGCCTTGCGGTGCCTTCTGCGTCGCGTCCAGCGTCCGGACGAGCGCCGTCTCGAGCGCCTTGCTCGCGCCCGCGCGATCGCCGGTGTCGCGGCGCAGCTCGAACTCCGCGTGCCAGAGCTCGGCTTCCTCGAGCGCGTTGCCGCCGCGTTCGGCGAGCTGGCGGGCCCGCGTGATGTAGCCGAGCCCGCGCTCGAAGTCCTTGCGCTGGCGCGCGATGGCCGCGAGGATGCGCAGCGGCTCGAGCGCCGGTTCCTCGGCCAGCGTCGATTCGAGCAGCGGCCGCGCCCGCTCGAGCTCTCCGCGATCGGCTTCCAGCGCCCCCATCACGTAGCGCAGCCGCGCGGGGCTCGGGCTCAGCCTGCCTGCGAACGGCTTCTGCGAAGCGAGCTCCAGCAGCGGCGCCGCGCTCTCGAAGGTGCGGCGGGCGGCGTCGTGCTGATCGCGCTGGTCTTCCGCCACCATGGAATTCAGGACGAACGCGAGCGCCGTCGCGAGCTGCTCGGGGGTTGCTCCGCGCGCGAGGCCGCTGTTCAGGACGAGGGGCGCCACTTCGGCCATCCCCTGCTCGACCAACCGCATCGCGAGCGGCATCGAGCCGCGGAAGCTCCCCGGCTCGGATCGGAACAAGGACAGGGCCGTGCCCCAGGCGGCGCCCTCGAACAGCTCGGGATCGAGCAGGAGCCCCGCCTGGATCTCGCGCCCCTCGTTCGCGAAGAAGCGGTGCAAGTCGAGCCAGGCCTCCGGGTCGTCGTCCTCCGCGCCCGCCTCGACGCGGGCCCGCAAAAACTCCGGCAGGGCGCGCTCGAAACCGGCCTCGTCGAGCGCCGTCAGCCCGCCGAGGGCGTCGCCGTGGCGGAGGTAGAACGCCACGAGCGAAAGACCGCCGCCGCGCTGCGCCCGCTGCGCCTCGATCACCTCCTCTCGGTCGCTGTTCGACCGAAACGGGAGCTCCGGCGCCCCCGCGGCCATGGCCTTGCCGATCCACTCGAGCAGCCGCCGCGAGCCGTCGCTGAACTGCTCCGCGCTGCTGTCGAGCAACGCCCGCTGGGCGGCGACCTTGGCGTCCGCCCCCGAGGTGACGATGGGTCCGGCCCCGTTGGCAGGCGCGCTGAACTGGGCCATTGCCTGCAGGTGGGTCTGTACGTCGTCCCGCTCCGGTCCCGGCGGCAACAGGCCTTCGAGCAACGAGTAGAGCGCGAGCGAGTAGCCCTCCTGCCCGACGCGGGAAGCTTCGGCCGCCCCCTCCTTCAGGGCCGGGGTGGCGAGCGCCAGCCCCTCACGCCGGAAGTCCCCGCGGCGCATCAGGTAGAACGCCCCCTTCAGGGCGGAAATGCCGGCCTCGGGGTGGTCGGTCTCGAAGCGAGCCCGCGCCCGCTCGAGCTGGTGCGCGACCACCCCGGCGAGCAGGCTCGCCCGGACGCGCCCGCTGTCCGTGCCCATCAGGAGCCGGTAGGCGTTCGGGGCAAAGCTCGCGTCGTCGATCTTCGTCGGGGTGACGGCGCCGATCGTCTCCTCGGCCGCCACCGGGGGCTTGGCGGCGCGCGTCCCGGCGCAGCCGGTGCCGAGCCCGAGGCAGAGCGGAGCCGCGAGGAGGAGCCGAAAGAGGGGCGGGATGAGCCGCGCCGGGGCGCGAACGCGAGGGCCGTCCTGCATGGGACGGCGAGTCTACACCGGGCCTTCGCATCGCGGTAATCTCGCCTGCCCGTGCGCGGTTCGAGCCGCCGCCGCCCGAGCGCGCAAAGATGACGGATCCGTCCACCCGGCCTACCCCCAAGCGCCTCGCCGATTTCGAAATCGTGCGTCGCCTCGGCGCGGGTGGCATGGCGGAAGTCTTCCTCGCCAAGAAGCGAGGCGCGGAAGCCACCTACAAGCTCTTGGTGCTGAAGCGCATCCTGCCGGCGTACGGCTCGTCGCGTCGCTTTCGCACCATGTTCGGGGAGGAGGCGCAGCTTGCCACGCGCCTGAATCATCCGAACATCGTCCAGGTCTACGACTTCCAGGACTACGGCGACGAGGGGCAGCTCCTCAGCATGGAGTTCGTGGACGGGCCCGACCTGAAGCGGCTCGTCAGGACCGCGCAGGGGCGCACCCAGCGCATCCCGCCGTTCGTCGCCGCCTACATCATGGCGGAGGTCGCGAAGGGCCTGCACTACGCGCACGAGCGCAAGGACGAGGCGGGCAAGCCGCTCGACATCGTGCATCGCGACGTCTCGCCTCAGAACATCCTGCTCTCGTCGGACGGCGCCGTGAAGATCGCCGACTTCGGCATCGCGTCCGCGAACATGTTCCGCGAGGAGCCGGGCGTGCTCAAGGGCAAGACCGCGTACATGTCGCCGGAGCAGGCGCGCGGCGAGCGCGTGACGCGCAAGACGGACATCTACTCGCTCGGCGTCGTGTTCCACGAGCTCTTGACGGGGCGCTCGCTGCACGGCGCCGCGGAAGGGCCCGACCTGCTCGAGCTCGTGAGGAGCGGCGTCGTCGAGCCCCCGAGCACCTTCGTGCGCGAGCTGCCGGCCGAGCTCGAAGAGATCGTGATGAAGGCGCTCGCGAAAAACCCCGAGGAGCGCTACGAAACGGCGCGCGATTTCGCGGGCGCGATCAGCCGCGCGCTGCTCGTGCGGCAGCAGCTGGTCGACGCGCACGTGCTCGAAACCGTGATCGCCGACATCGTCGGTCGCGAGCAGATGCTGCCGGTCGAGGCCTTCGGCCAGGACGCGCCCGGCGAGAGCCAGCTCGGCAGCGAGGCGAGCGTCGGGGTCTCGGTCCTCGAAACGCGCGGCAGCGTCTCCACCGAGTCGCGCGCCGACGAGCGCACCGGTCCCGGCGGTCCCGGCGCCGATCGCGATCGTTCGAACCGCGAAGTGCGCCACATCGCGATCGTCACGCTGCGCCTGCACGGCCTGGGCGAGCTCGTGCAGGCGATCGGGGAGGCGCAGGCGGGGCGCGTGCTCGCGCGCCTGAAAGCGACGCTCGGCGAGGCGGCGTTCCGCCGCGGCGCGCGCTGGGCGTGGGACATCGTCGAAACGGGCACGAGCGCCGTGAACGGCCCGGTGGCGAGCGCCGCGCGCGCCGTCGTGGGCTTGATGGCCAACCCCGCGCGCGCTCCGGCCGACGCCGTCTGGCTCGCGATCGACGTGCACGAAGTCGTGCGCGGCAGCACCGAGGATCTCCCGGTGCGGCTCTCGGCGAGCGTGGGCATCGTGCGCGGCATCGCCACCGGCCGGCGCGACAAGGCCGGGCACCTGATCCAGCACGAGCTCCAGGAGTCGGCCGATCACCTCGCGGTACTGCTCGGCGAGCAGGCGCCGCCCGGCGTGAGCTGGGTGGCGGGCGGCCTGTACCGCCTCGTGCGGCGCGATTTCGTGTGGGGTGACGCGCCCACCGTCAAGA
Source organism: Polyangiaceae bacterium (assembly GCA_036503835.1). Lineage (GTDB taxonomy): Bacteria > Myxococcota_A > Polyangia > Polyangiales > Polyangiaceae > PMG-095. The sequence goes on from DASXWF010001407.1 coordinate 4,099, forward strand.
TCACGGACTACGAGCGCCTGGGGCTGCCCGAGAACCTGCGCATCTACGCGCTGCTGCGCCCGCACACGCGCGAGGAGCGGCTCGCCGATCTGCACTCGCTGCCGAGCGACCTCGTCGGCCGCGACGCCGAGCTCGCGGATCTGCACTCGGCTTACTACGGCGTCGTCGGCTCG
>DASXWF010001408.1:0-5519 GCA_036503835.1 Polyangiaceae bacterium
GCAGGCGAAGCTCTTGCGCGCTCTTCAACAGCGGACGGTGCGACCGCTCGGCCGGCGAGACGAAGTTCCGTTTCATGCGCGAGTCATCGTCGCGAGCAGCAAGGATCTCGAGCACGAGGTACAAGCGGGCCGCTTCCGCCAGGATCTCTACTTCCGCCTGAACGTGATCCGCGTGCGGGTGCCCCCGCTCCGCGAGCGCGCCGGGGACGTGCTGCTCCTCTCCCACCTTTTCATGCGTCGAGCGAGCACGGCGGAACGCCCGGTGGTCGGCATCACCCCGGGCGCCGCGCGAGCTCTGCTCGCGCACCAGTGGCCGGGGAACGTGCGCGAGCTCGAGCACTGCGTGCTTTCGGCGGTGGCCTCCGCGCGCCACGATCATCTGACTACGGCGGATCTTCCCGCGAGCGTGCGCGGCAACGGGCGCGGCCGGGACGACGCCGAGCTCTTGCCGCTCAGCGAGCTCGAGCGAAAACACATCCTCGAGGTCCTGCGCTCGGTCGGCGGCAATCGCGCCCTCGCCTCCCGCTTCCTCGGGCTCGACCGCAAGACCCTCTACCGTAAGCTCAAAGCCTACCAATCCGAACAAACCGAACCACACCCCCCGCGCTCACGCGTTGACTCCCACGCGGGATAACCTTCGCGAAGGCTTGACAGATTGGGCGCGAAGGCTTGACAGATTGGGCCGGCTGGAGCGGTTTTTTAGCCGCCAAGGCCGCCAAGGCCGCCAAGAGCGCCAAGGCCGCCAAGGGGATTGGGGGTTGGGGTCTCGGCATGTGCGAGTCCGAGCTCTCTTCGACACAACGCGGAGGGGCAGCGCGCCACTAACCAAAAAAAATCCGCTGGCGCTCTTGGCGCTCTTGGCGGCCTTGGCGGCAAAAAGAATCCTAGCCAGCGCGGAGAAGCTCCCCGCTCGCCCCAACGTCGCGCCCGCACCAACGCAGCGTCTACTCGGGGGGGCGTTCGAGGCCGAAGCGGGCTAGTTTGCGGTAGAGGGTGGCGCGGTCGATGCCGAGCTTGCGCGCGGCGCGAGCCTTGTTCCAGCCGACGGCACGCAGCACGAGCTCGATGTGGCGGCGCTCCACTTCTTCCAGCGAGGCCGGCGGCTCCGAAGGCGTGGACGGTGTCGCGCGCTGGGAGCGGACGCGCGTCGGAAGCTCGTCGAAGCCGATCTGACCTTCGGGGGCGAGCGCCATCGCCGCGCTCATGCAGTTTTCGAGCTCCCGCACGTTACCGGGCCATCGGTAGGAGAGCAGCGGCGTCTCGGCCTCCCGCGACAGCTGGTACGCCCTGCCGACGCGTGACGCCTCCCCCAGGAAATGCTGCGCCAGCTCGATCACGTCGCGCTCCCGCACGCGCAACGGCGGCAGCTCGAGGTGCAGCACCTTGAGGCGGAACAGCAGATCTTCGCGGAAGGAGCCCGCGCGCACCGCGGTGCCGAGATCGCGGTTGGTCGCCGACAGGATGCGAACGTCGGCCGTGATCTCGCGCGAGGCGCCGAGCGGCCGGACGGAGCGCTCCTGCAAGGCGCGCAGCAGCTTGGGCTGGAGATCGAGCGGCATGTCTCCGATCTCGTCGAGGAAGAGCGTACCGCCCGAAGCCTGTTGAAAGAGCCCGACCCGGGACTGAGCCGCGCCCGTGAACGCGCCGCGCGTGTGGCCGAACAGCTCGGCCTCGAGGATCTCGTGGGGGACCGCCGCACAGCTCACGGCTACGAAAGGCCCGGCCGCGCGCGGACCGCCCTGGTGGATGGCGCGGGCGACGAGCTCCTTCCCGGTGCCGCTTTCCCCCGTGATGAGCACGTTCGCGTCGACCAGCGCGGCCCGACCGATTTGCTCGCGCAGCCCGCGCATGACGGTGCTGGAGCCGATCAGGCCGTGCAGCGCCTCGTCCGCGGCATTGCGCAGCGCGAGCCGCGATACCGAGGAAGGGCCGTGATCGAGCGCCCGCCCCACGACCGAGATCAGGCGCTCGATCGCGAAGGGCTTGGGGATGAAATCGAACGCGCCGGCGCGGAGCGCGCCGACCGCGGCGTCGAGATCGCCGAAGGCCGTCATCACGACGACCGGGAGATTGGGCCACTCGCTCGCGAGGTGCGCGCAGAGCTCGATGCCGTCCATGCCCGGCATGCGAAAGTCGGTGAGCACGAGGTTCACGTCACCCTGCTCGAGCGCTTGGAGAGCGGGCTCCGCGCGCGACTCCGCCAGGACTTCATGTCCGAGCTCGGAGAGCGCGTCGATCAACGCAAGACGGATCTCGTCGTCATCTTCTACGACGAGCACCCGCGCGCCGGCCCCGCGACTCAACGGTCGCTGTGATGGATCCCTATCCAGCACTTCGGGATCGAGAATGCCTCGGCTGAATGACGGTTGCAAGGATCCTCAACTCTTTCCCGAGTGTCTCAGTGCGAGACACCCGCGTCGCCGAGCGCGTCGAGCAACTTCCGCAGATCGACTGGCTTAGTTAGAACCTCGTTCACTTGAAGCACCGACGTGCGTTGATCGTGCGAGGCCGTCAGCACAATCACCGGGATTTTCGCGAGACTCGCGTCGCTGAGGAGCTCTTGCCTGAGCTGCCAGCCATCCATCACCGGCATCCACAGATCGAGCAAGATCGCGTCCGGGTGCGGCCCTGCCTGCAGGAAGTCGAGCGCCTGCCGCCCGTCGCGCGCGCCCACCACCTGATAACCCTCGCCACCGAGCACGTCCTCCAAAGCGTCCCGGATTTCGTCGTCGTCATCGACGATCATGACGAAGTTATCGGCCATCGCCCGGTTTTCGTCAGTATGGGTCGTACATTCGCCTACGCCAATGTGGCAAATTGCGGCATGCGCGCCGCTCAACTCGATTGTGACCGAGCTTACGAGGAGACGCGACCGTTCGCGCCTGTGTCGTGCGCGCGATCGGCATTCCGAAGCAAATACGCCTCGATGAACGGATCCAGATCGCCGTCGAGCACGGCCTGGACGTCGCTCGTTTCGTGCTCGGTCCTGAGATCCTTCACGAGCTGATAAGGCTGCAGCACGTAGCTGCGAATCTGATTCCCCCATGCGATCTGACCCTTCGCTGCTTCGAAGCGCGCCTGCTCGTCCGCACGGCGTGCCTCCTCGAGCTCGTAGAGCTGCGCCTTCAACATCTTGAGCGCCATGGCTCGGTTCTGATGTTGGCTGCGCTCGGCGCGGCACACGATCATGATGCCGCTCGGCAGGTGGCGCAGGCGTACGGCGGTCTCGACCTTGTTCACGTTCTGTCCGCCCTTACCGCCGGCTCGCATGGTCGTGATCTCGAGATCGGTGTCCTTCACCTCGATGTCGATCTCGTCCTCGACATCCGCGGTCACCGACAGCGCCGCGAAGCTCGTCTGGCGTCGCGCGTTCGCGTCGAAGGGGCTGATTCGCACCAGGCGGTGAACGCCGGCCTCGGCGCGCAGATAACCGTACGCATTCGGCCCCTGTACGGTGAACGAGGCGCCGTCGATGCCGGCGTCGTCACTCGACTGGTAATCGACGATGTCGGTCTTGTAGCCGTGGCGCTCGCACCAGCGCAGGTACATGCGGAGCAGCATCTCCGCCCAGTCCTTGGCGTCCGTGCCGCCCGTTCCGGGATGAATGCTGACGATCGCGCTCGCGTGATCGACGGGGCCGGAGAGCATGCGGCGTAGCTCGGCCTGGCGAACGCGGCCTTCGAGCGACGGCAGCTGGCCCTCCACGTCGTCGACGACGCTTTGATCGTTCTCGGAGGCACCGAGCTCGAGCATCTCCGCGGCGTCGCTCACGTCGCGCGTGAGCTTCTCGATGAGCTCGAGCTTCTCCGCTGCGGCGGCGCGCTTGCGCATCTGCGCCTGGGCGCGCTCCTGGTCGTTCCAGAAATCGGGGGCCGAACCGAGCTGGTCGATCTCGTCGATCAGGCGCTTGAGTGCCGGAACGTCAAAGAGACCCCCTTAGCGCATCGACACGCCGTTGAAGGTCCTGGAGGCCGTTACGTGCGTCGGCAAGCATGGCTCGGCGGGTTTAGCAGACCCATCCCCTTCCACCAAGTCCTCCTGGAGGGGCGCGGCCGTACGGAGGGGGCCGGACGTACGGGATCCGGAAGGGACGGCTGGCGCGGGAGCCTCGGGCGGCCGGGACGGGCTCGGGCTGGGCTTCGAGCGCAGCAAGCGTTCGGCGTGAGGGCCGAACCAGCCCGCGGTCGCCACGTCGAGGGCCATCTCGGCCTCGAGTCGCTCGAACTCGGCACCGGCGCGGCTCGCTTCGTCGGCCCCGCGAGCGGCCGAGAGCGCGCGGTGCCACGCACCGACGAGCGCGACGATGCGCGCGGCGAGCCGCTCGGCGGCCCGGTCGCGCTCGAGCTCGAGGCGGCCGATTTGGATTTCCTCGTCGGCAAACACCAGGCGATCGAGCTTGAAGGTGGCGCGCGCTTCGAGGACGAAGTCGTCGCCTCCGTCCTGAGTGAAACGGTACGGGTCGTCGCTGGTCGGCGTGAGGCGCAATGATTGGTCCTGTGCGCGAGCGGCCCTGAGGCGCAGCTCGGGCAAGAGCGCGGAGGCACGAGCCCGCGTGGCCATGCCCTCGAGCTCGCTGCGACGCTGGGGCACGCGCTCGGCTCGGAGCGCCGCGCCGACGGTGTCGCGTCCGAGGCGCGACAGCTCGGGCGGCGTGAACACCGGGCTCGCCGGTTCGCGCGCGCGGCGAGGGCGTGCCGCGGGCGGCTCTTCGGGCGCGTCCGCGCCGGGCTCGCTGTCTGCGGGCGGGAGGCCAGAGCGCGGAGCCGCGAGGCGTTCGAGGGGTACGGCGAGCGCGAGGAAGCCGGAGAGCTCGGAGCGGTCGGTCGCGCGCTCGCCCCGCACTCCTACGGTGAGGCTGAGCTCGCGCGGGCCTGGCTGCGAAACGGCGGCGCCCTGCTCCGGAGGCACGGCGCGCGAAAGCCGTGGGACCACGAGAATCGCAGCGATCAGGGAGGTGAGCAGGGCGCGGGAGGCGTGCACCTCACGCAGTCGGTCGCGCGCCGGCGCCGGTTGCGCGGGTTCTTTCAGCCGGCGCTCTCTCGCGCGCGCTCGCGCAGGGAGGTCGGCTCTTCGCCAGGAGGGGCGAAGATGGCCTCGAGGCTGCGGCCGACCTTGCGGTACACCCACGCGACGGAGATCGGAACGAAGCCGGCTTCGGACGCGCTGCCGAGCACGGCGCGCAGCGGAGCGGACGGGGGAGTCTCCGGAAGCGCGAGCTGATCGCGGTTCGGGTCGAGAGAGAGATCGAGCTCGTGCCGCTCGGGGCCAGTGCTCTGCGGGATGAACCAGACCAGGCGGAGCACCGGGTTGGGGGTGCCCGGGGGAATTTCGAAGTGGGCACGCGGCGCGCGGTCGCTGAAGAGGACCAGGCAGCGCGCGGAGCGGGCGGAAGGGGCTGGGCCGGGGGAGGAGGCCGTGAGGGGGCCTTGGTCGAGCGTCGGGGGTTCGGGGGCGAATGCGGGTTCGGGTTCGCGAGTGGGTTCGGGCTCGCGAGTGGGTTCGGGTTCGCGAGTGGGTTC
>DASXWF010001409.1:0-12628 GCA_036503835.1 Polyangiaceae bacterium
GGCAGCGGACTCGAGCTCGTCGAGCGCGCCCGGCTCGGCCCCACCACCACTCTCACCGGCTCCGACATCGATCCGGAGGCCCTCGGGGCAGCGCGCGAGAATCTCGACGCGACCGGTGTCCGCGCGACCCTCGTCCTCGGCGACGCCGCGCGCCACGAGCCGGGTCCGACGTCGCTCATCCTTACCAATCCCCCGATGGGCAGGCGGCTGGTCCGTGACCGGAGCCTCGGCACTCTGCTCGATCGTTTCGTCGAACACGCCTCCCGCGTGCTCGAGCCCGGCGGGCGGCTGGTCTGGCTTTCCCCGCTGCCTCGAAACACCCGGGAACGGGCCAATTCCAGCGGGCTCGAATTTCAGACCGGCCAACCGGTTGATCTCGGCGGATTCGAAGTCGAACTCCAAATATTTCGGAGGCCGTTTCCTAAATCCAGAAACCAACCTGGGCGTTCTTGACGTATGGCCGGCGGAAGTTAGTGACTCGCCAGTCAGTGACCCACTGGTCAGCCATCGAGAACCCCCGCCGTGCCACGCCCGAGTGATCCTTCTGCCCGCGCCCGCCTGCTCGCGGGTGCGCGCCGCGTGTTCCTGGAGCACGGGCTGGATCGCGCCAAGGTGGAGGACATCACCCAGGCCGCGGGGCTTTCGAAGGGCTCCTTCTACCTCCACTTCCAGACGAAGGAACAAGCCTTCAAGGAGATCCTCTCCGGCGCGCTCGCCGAGCTCGGCCTCCTGCTCGCGACCGCGGAACAGGCTCGCGGCGAGCAGGCGGACGCGTCCTTCGAGGTCGTGGTGGACGGCTGGCTCGATCGCGACTTGCAGCTCTTCGAATGCATCTGGAAGCACCGCGCGATCATGCGCCTGGTGCTGGAGGGCGGCGGATCCCCGGACTACCAGCACCTGATCGAGCTCTTCGCCGAAAGCGCCGAACAGACGACGCACCGCCTGATCCGGTTCGGGATCGAGCACGGCTACTACCGTGACGGAATCGACGCCCGTCAAGCCGCGACCTTCGTCGCCGGCGGGTACGACCGGCTCGCGCGCCGACTCGTGCGCGAACGGCGCAGGCCGGACCTTGCCGCCTGGCTGGTCGGTGCCCAGAGCCTGTGTGTGCGCGCGCTCGGCACGCCGGAATTCGTTCGCGCGGCCACGAACGTCTACGCCGCGCGGTTGTCGGAGCCGCGTCGGACTGCCACCGGCTGAGCCCGGATTCCTTCGAAACGAGAAGATTTTTCATGGACCACCCCATCCCCGCCCCTCCCTCCTCCCAGTCCGCGGCTCGCGTCTCCGCCGACGAACGTCCCCGCGCTCCGCTCATCGGCGTGGTGACCGGCGTGCTCCTGCTCGCCGGCTTTGCAGCATGGTCGGGGATTCGCATCAGCGCCGCGACCCGCGCGAAGAAGGAGGTCGCGGCCCAGCGCAACGAGGACGCCCATCGCGCGGCGACGGCGGCGCAGGCGCTGCCGGTGGTGGCCGTGGTGTCCCCGGTGCAGGCCAATTGGGAACCGATCGTCGAGATCGACGGGACGATCCTGGCCGGCCAGTCCGCGGAGCTCGGATTCAAGACGATGGGCCGGCTCGCGCAGGTTTCGGTGAAGGTGGGCGACACGGTCAAGCCGGGACAGCTGCTCGCGAGCCTCGACGCGAACGAGGCGGGCGCCCAGCTTCGCGCCGCCAAGGCGCGCGTGCGGGCCGCCGAGGCGCAGCTCGCGCTCGCGACCGACAACGAGAAACGCACCACCGCGATGGTCTCGAGCGGCTCGACGCCGGAAGCGCTCGGTGTCCAGAGCTCGCAGCAGCGCGCGCTCGCCGTCGCGCAGCTCGACTCCGCGAACGCCGAGGTTTCGCTCGTCGGGACGACCCTCGCCAATCACCGCCTGACCGCGCCCTTCGCCGGAAGCGTCACGCGCGCGCCGGACGGCGTCGGCGCCGTCGTGAACGCGAGCTCGACGCTCTTCGAAATCGTCGATCTTTCGCACCTGCGGCTGCGCGGCACGCTGAGCGAGCACGACGCTTCGCTGGTGGACGTCGGGGCGCCCCTGGCGGTCACCACCGAACGCGGTCCGGTCGCCGGCAAGGTGACCGCCGTGCTCGGCAGCGTCGATCCTTCGACCCGGCGCGTCCGCCTCGAAGCCGAGGTCGACAACGCGGACGGGCGGCTCCGCGCGGGGAGCTTCGTGCGCGCGGAGCTGCGCGGGAAGAGCACGATCCCGGTGCTGCGCCTGCCCCACGGCGTCTTGAGCAGCAACGGGCAGGACGAGGTGTTCGTCGTGACGGGCGAGGTGCTCGCCTCACGCCGCATCCACTATTCGGTCGACAAGAACGGGGAGCTCCTGGTCCGACACGGCCTGGCTCCGAACGAACGCGTCGTGCTGTCACCCAAGTCCGACGCCAAGGCCGGCGATCGCGTGACAGTCGCGGAGAGAGCCGCCGCGGCCGCGGCGCCCGAAGCTGCGAAGACGCCCGCTCCGGCCGCGTCCGCACGCTGAGGTCGCCATGACGCTTTCCTCCGTCGCCATCAAGAGACCGGTCTTCACGGTCATGGTCACCGTGGCCATGCTGGTGCTCGGCCTGGTCGGGTTCCAGCGGCTCGGCTCGGACTTGTTTCCGGACGTGTCGTTTCCGGCCGTAGTCGTGACGGTCCCGTACCCCGGCGCGAGCCCCGCGGAGGTCGAGACGCTGGTTTCGAAGCCGCTCGAAGACGCGGTGATCGGCATCAACGGCATCGACCGCGTGCGCTCCTACTCGCGCGAGGGCTCGGCGCTGGTATTCGTGATGTTCAACCTCGGCGTCGACGTGACCGAGGCGGCGACGGAGGTGCGCGAACGCGTCTCCCAGGTCCGCTACAAGCTCCCGACCGAAACCAAGGAGCCGCTGATCAGTCGCTTCGACGTGACGGCGTCGCCGGTCCTCACCTACACCATCCGCGGCCCCGGCTCGCTCGCCGAGCTGCGCGACTACACCGACGACGTGGTCCGCCCCGCGTTGGAGCAGGTGGACGGCGTCGCCGCCGTGGACATCAAGGGCGGCTCGACGCGCGAGGTGCGCGTGATGCTCGACCGGCCCAAGCTCGACGCGCTCGGCATCGGCCTGAACCAGGTCGTGGGGCGGCTGCGCAGCGAGAACCTGAACGTTCCCGCCGGCCACTACGACGAGGGGACGCGCGAGGTCTCGGTCCGCACCGTCGGCGAATTCAAGAACGTCGACCAGATCCGCCAGGTGATCGTCGCGACCGCCAAGGACGGCTCGGTCGTGCGCCTGAAGGACGTGGCGAGCGTGGCCGACGGCTTCGCCGATCAGCGCACGCTGGTGCGCGTGAACGGCACCGAGGCCGTCACCTTCGAGGTCAGAAAGCAGTCGGGCACGAACACGGTCGAGGTGGCCCGCGGCGTGAAGAAGAAGCTCGCCGAGATCGAGAAGAGCTTCGCGAAGGGCGTCACCGTCGCGACGCTGATCGACACCTCGCACTTCATCGAGCTCGAGCTCAAGTCGGTCGAGCATCACATCGTGCTCGGCGGTCTGATGGCGATCCTCGTCATCCTCGTGTTCATGATGGATTTGCGCTCGACCCTGATCAGCGCGATCGCGCTGCCGACCAGCGTCATCGGCACCTTCTTCGTCATGTACATGCTCGGCTTCACGCTGAACATGATGACGCTGCTCGCGCTCTCGCTCGCGATCGGCCTCTTGATCGACGACGCGGTGGTCGTGCGCGAGAACATCTTCAAGCACATCGAGCGCGGCAAGCCGCCGATGCAGGCGGCCCTCGACGGCACGCAGGAAGTCGCGCTCAGCGTGTTCGCGACCACGCTCACGATCATCGCCGTGTTCTTGCCGGTGGCCTTCGTGGAAGGCATGGTCGGGCAGTTCTTCCGGCAGTTCGGCATCACGATCTCGGCGGCCGTCGCGATCTCGCTGTTCGTCGCGTTCACGCTCGACCCGATGCTTTCCTCGCGCTTCAGCAAGGCGCACGACGGGAAGCCCGGCCACTTCGAGTGGTTGAAGCGCCCCTTCGAGTGGGGCTTCCGCCAGGTCGAAGACACGTACGCCGCGCTGCTCGGCTGGGCGGTGCGCCACAAGTTCGCCATCGGCGGACTGGCCGTGGGCAGCTTGGTGTTCATGGGCTGGGTGAGCTCGCTCATGGGCTCGGAGTTCGTGAACGCCGAGGACCGCAGCCAGTTCGTGGTGGAGGCCGAGCTGCCGGCCGGCACCGCGCTCAACGAGACGTCGCGCCTGTCGGCCCAGGCCGAAAAGAAGCTGCTCGAGAACCGCGACATCCTGGTGCTGGCTTCGACGGTCGGCGTGGACGGCGAGCCGAACAAGGTGCGCTTCCGCGTGGTCACGACCAAGAAGGACGAGCGCACCGCCACGCTGGCCGAGCTCAAGGCGGCCGGACGCGACGCCGCGCTCACCATTCCCGGCGCGCGCGTCACGGCCGCCGACCCGCCGTTCGTCGAGGGCGCCGCGACCGAAGCGCCGATCATGATCAACGTGCGCGGCAGCGAGTTCCGAGAGATCGAAGCCGCCGCGGGCACGATCGAGAAGATCCTGAAGTCCACGCCGGGCGTCGCGGACATCCAGGTTCGCTACTCGCCGGGACGCCCCGAGCTCGAAGTGGAGCTCGACCGGCAGCGCGCGGCCGATCGCGGCCTCAGCGTGGCGGACGTGGCGCTCGGGCTCCGCACCGCGATGGCCGGCGACGAGAGCGGCAACCTCCGCTCGGGCGGCGACGAAATCCCGATCCGCGTGCGCCTGGGCGACGACTACCGCACGGACGCGAGCGCGCTCGCCAACCTCACGCTGCAGAGCAAGATCGGCCCCGTGAAGCTCGCCGACGTGGCGAGCTTTCACCGCAGAGAGGGCCCGCAGGTGATCGAGCGCGAGAACCGCCAACGCCAGATCACGCTGTGGGCGACGCCGATCGGGCGCCCGCTCGGCGACGTGGCCCGGGAGTTCCAGCCCGCCATCGCCAAGGCGAATCTCGGCTCCGGCATCAGCGTGGACTACGACGGCCACTTGCGCCTGATGAACGAGACGAACACGAACATGGCGATCGCGCTGCTGCTCGGCGTGGTCTTCATCTACATCGTGCTCGCCTCGCAGTTCGAGAGCTTCATCCACCCGCTCACGATCATGCTCACGCTCCCGCTCGCGCTGGTCGGCGGCGTGGTCGGGCTCTTCCTCACGAACAACACGATGGCCATGGGAGCGCTCATCGGCATCGTGCTCCTGATGGGCCTCGTCACCAAGAACGCCATCTTGCTCATCGATCGCGCGATCGTGCGCGTGCGCGACCACGGCGAAACGCCCCTCCAGGCCATCCTCGAGGCCGGGCCCGAGCGCCTGCGCCCGATCCTGATGACGAGCGCGGCGATGGTGCTCGGCATGCTGCCGACGGCCGTCAGCAAGGCCGAAGGCAGCGAATTTCGCGCGCCGATGGCGATCGCGGTCATCGGCGGCGTCATCTCCTCGACGCTGCTCTCGCTGATCGTCGTGCCGGTCTTCTACCTGGCGATCGAAAATCTGAAGGCCTGGCTGCCCCGCTTCACGCAGCGCGTCGCGGCGTTCTTCCGCCGCCGCACGCGCCAGCCGGTCAGCGTTCCGAGCTCGGCTGAATAGCTCTTCTCCGAAACCCGAGACTGACCGAGTCGTCCCAGTCACCAACGAAGGACCCGTTCCGATGTCGTTCCATCGTCGCCTGCCGTACGCTCTTTTGCTGCTCACCGGCGCCGCGAACGCCCAGACGCCCGCGCCTCGCCCCGCCACCCAGCCGCCGGCCCCCGGGGCTCGCCCCGCACCCGGCGCACAGCCCGCCCCCGGAGTCCCCGCTCCGCCGCCCTTCACTCCCGGCTTGGCCGCGCAGACCGCGGCTGCCACCGGTATCAAGGACAGCGAGGCCCTCCGGAAATGGGCGCAGCTGCTCGAGACCATGCAGAGCGGCAACGGACTCACGGCGGAGGAAGTGGCCAAGCGCGCGCGCGCGACCAGCGCCGACATCGAGGCCCGGCGCCACGCCATCAGGGCCGCCGACGAAACGGTGAGCCAGGTGAAGTACGGCTTCTGGCCGCGGGTCACCTTGAGCGCCGACTACACGCGGCTCTCCGACGTCGATGCGCCGTCGCTCGGCAGTTTCGGCGGCGGCGGCAACCTCGTCGCCACGACGAGCGACCAGGGACCGATCACCCCGGGCGTGGACCCGCTCTTCGCCGTGGCGGTTCCGGAGATCACCTTCGAGCCGGTGCTCAACAACTACACGTTCGCCGCGCGGCTCGCCGTTCCCTTCTCGGACTACGTACTGCGCATGTCGGATGCGGTCGCCGCGGCCTCGCACGCCAAGGAAGCGACGATCGCGCAGGAGCAAGCCGTCACGGGTGCCGTGGACCGCGACGCGCGCGTCGCGTACTACGAGTGGATCCGCGCCCAGGCCTTCGCGCTCATCGCCGAACAGGCCGCCGAGCAAGCGACCGGACATCTCACCGACGCCCAGAACGGCTTTCAGGCGGGCTTGCTCTCGAAAGCCGACGTGATGCAGGCGCAGGCGCGCCTCGGCAGCGCGGAGCTCGCGGTCGAGCGCGCCAAGAACGCCCGTGAGATCCGGCGCGTGAGCCTGGCCGTCGCGATGCACGATACGGGCGAAGCCGCGTATCAGCCCGGCGAGAACGTATTCGCCGAGGCGCCGGAGCTCTCGCGCCTGCCCCCCGCCGCCGCAGCCTACCGCGAAGCGCTCGGCGCGCGCTCCGAGCTCAGGGCACTCCTCGAAAGCGAGCGCTCGTTCCAGAAGCAGGCGAGCGTCGAGCGCGTCAACCGGTATCCACGGCTCGACGGCCACGCGAGCGCGATGTACGCAAACCCGAACCCGCGCATTTTCCCGCAGGAAGAGCGCTTCGACGGGACCTGGGACGCCGGCGTGGTCCTGAGCTGGACCCCGACCGACATCGGCGGAGCGAACGCCGCGGCCTCCGTCGCCGAGGCGCGCGCCAAGGAGCTCGCCGCCCAGCGCAAGGGCCTGATGGACGGCATCCGCATCGAAGTCGAGAACGCGCTCGTCGAGGCCGCCCAGGCGAAATACGCCATCGCGACCTCCGGCCAGACGCTCGCCGCCGCCGAGGAGAGCTACCGCGTGCGCCACGAGCTCTTCCGCGCCGGCCGCGGCACGCTCACCGAGCTCACCGACGCCCAGACCGAGCTCACCCGCGCGCGCCTCGAGCTCGCAAACGCCCACATCGCGGCGCGCATCGCGCTCGCGCAGCTCCACCACGCGCTCGGGCGCGATCAGAAGCCGGCGCGGCGGTAGTCCCGCGACCGGAACGCCGGCCGCTGGCGCGCCCGGAAACTCGTGTTACGCCGGGACACGTTGGCCGCCGTCCGCCCACTCGAGCCGCGCCTCGCGGTGTACGTGCACTTTCCGTGGTGCCTGCAGAAGTGCCCCTACTGCGACTTCTTCAGCCTGGCCACGGAGCGTTCGGCGATCCCGCACGCCGCCTATGCGGACGCGGTCGTGCGGGAGCTCGAGCGCCGCAGCACGGAGCTCTCCGGGTACGCCCTCGGCAGCGTGTTCTTCGGCGGCGGCACGCCCTCGCTCTGGGAGCCGCGCGAGCTCGGGCGCGTGCTGGCCGCGATTCGCGAGGCGTTCCCGCCCCTGCCCGAGCTCGAGGTGACAGCCGAGTGCAATCCCTCGAGCTTCGACGCGCAGCGTGCCGCCGCCCTGCTCGAAGCGGGAGTGAACCGCGTCAGCCTCGGCGTGCAGGGGCTCGACCGAACCCGGCTCGAGTTTCTGGGACGTCTGCACGACGGCGACGGCGCGCTCGGCGCGCTGAAGGTCGCTCTGGGCGCCGGCTTCACGCGCGTCTCGGCCGACTTCATCTTCGGGGTCGTGGGGCAGAGCCCGCAAGCGGCGCGCGAGGAAGCGCTGCGCATCGCGGAGCTCGGGCCGACGCACGTGAGCGCGTACGCGCTCACCATCGAGGCCGGCACGCGCTTCGGTTCGCTCGCCCGAGCCGGAAAGTTGCCGCTGCTCGAGGACGACCTCGTGGCCCGCTCGTTCGACGCGGTCAGCACGGCGTTGATCGACTCGGGCTTCGAACACTACGAGATCAGTAACTTCGCGCGCGGCGGTCACTACGCGGCGCACAACCTCGCCGTCTGGCGCGGCGCTCCGTATCTCGGGCTCGGTGCCGGCGCCTGGGGCACCGTACCGGTCACCGGCGCTCGCGTCCGCTACCGCAACGCTCCCGCGGTCGAGCGCTACCTCGAGAGCGTCGCCGGCGCGCCGCTCTGGAGCGTGTCTCCGCTCGTCGGCGACAGCGAGCTCATCGCGCCCGAGACTGCCCTCAGCGAGCGCATCCTGCTCGGGCTCCGGCTCGCCGAAGGCATCGACCTCGCAGCCGCGGCCGCCGAAACGGGCACCGACCCCTGGACACCCGAGCGACGGCGAGCCGTGGAGCGCCTGACGCGCGCCGGCAGGCTCGAGCGGACAGGCGATCGCCTGCGGATTCCGCGCTCGGCCTGGCTCTTCGCCGACGCCGTCGTGCGCGAGCTACTCTGAGTCAGCTCGCAGCCGGGCTCAGGAAGAGCGCCCGCCGGTGACGCCGCGCAAGAATTCCCGCAACGCGTCGATGGCGCGCTCGGTCGGAGCGTTGCCGCCCGCGGCGTGGAGCGTCAGCGTGTCCACCGCCATACCGTGGACCGTCTCGGCGCTGATGCGCTCGGGGAAGAGTCCGAGGAGCGCGAGCCGCTCGAGAAGCGCTGCGAGAAACCCCGTACGGTCGGGGGCGCGCACGGTAAGCTCCACGGCCTTGCTGCGCCGGGGCACGTTCAGGACGAAGCTTTCGAGCCGCACCGAGCCCTCGCTCTCGGGGCTCGGCTCACAAGCGAGCGCCGCCAGGTCGAGCTCCTTCACGGAGCCGCCCTCGCACAGAACCTCGAACACCGCGTGCCATCCGGTGCCCTCACGCTCCGCGGTGCCCCGAACCACGGACACCCCCCTCCGCGAGAGACCTGCGGCGAGGTTCCCGCACCAACCCAGTGGAAATTCTCCGCGGAGTTCGATGCGGGCGACGCCGTCACCGAGCTCCTCGGCCCGGGCGGCCGGACGTACGACCTCACGAGCTGCATCGAGCATGCCCGGAGCCTTGCCCGGCGCATGCTTCCTGCATGTTTCCTGCACTTTGCGCCGGCTGAATTCTACGCAGGTTGCTCCCACCTTCGGCTACCTCGTAAAGTTCGTCAGTTAGGGGCAAGAAGCCCCCACACCCCCGACACCACACGCGAGTCTTGGAAGCACAGGTCACGATCAGCTCGAGTGAAGGATCCTAGGGATGTCGGACCGACGTGTGATTGCGCTCGGCAACCTCGCGGGTGAGCTCAAGGCTTCGCTCGAGGCCGCGGTGCGCGGCGCCGAGCTCGAGCTGCTTCTGACGCGCGAGCCGGCGCGTGCCTTCGTGGAGCTCGAGCGCGACGGAGCGCTCGCGATGCTCGTGGACATGGCGACGCTCGGCGCCGAGCAGTTCTGCAAACGCGCGCGCGGAACCGAGCGGCTGCGCAGCGTGCCCGTCATCGGCATGTCCCGCCACCCGAACGAGCTCGGCTTCGCGCGCGTGTTCGCCTGGGGCGCCGACGATCTCGTCCCGCTCGGCGCCGTCAAACCGCTCGAGCGCCGGCTCATGGCGCTGCGCGAGACCGAGCAGGCGAAGGCCGCGAGCTTCGGCCGGGCCGTCGTCGCCGAAGCCACCACGCAGCGGCGCGCGCTCGTCGGCCGCGTGCTCGCGCAGGCGGGGTACGAGGTGAAGTTCGCGGTCGACCGCGGCGCGGTCGAGCTCTACGCCTCCCAGGCCGAGACGCGGCTCGTCGTGATCAGCGCGGCGCTCGGGGATCCGCGCCGCATCATCGAGGCCGCGGCGCGCGCCGGCGCGCTGCCGACGTGGATCGTCACCGCCGAAGCGCGCAGCGTGGCGCGGCTCGCGAGCTCGCTCTCCGGGCTCGATCGCGTGGCCGTGACGAGCACCTCGGGATCGCCCGAGGACGTGCTGTTCCTCGCGAACGAGCTGGTCTTCGGCAAGGGCGCGCGGCGCCGCGAGTGGCGGGCGCTCTACGCGACGCCCGTCGCGTTCCGCGCCGCGGGTGGCGACGCGGACGAGTACGGCTTCAGCTACGACGCGAGCCCGGGCGGCCTCTACGTGCGCAGCCTCTTGCCGTGCGAGACGGACCAGGTCGAGGTCGAGCTGCGCTTGCCGAACCGCGACGATCGCGTGCGGCTCACCGGCAAGATCGCGCGTCGTTTCGCCTTCGGCTCGGGTGCGATCGCGAGCGCGCCGCCGGGCTTCAGCGTGAAGCTCGAAGGGCCCCCAGCCGAGCTCGATCGCTGGGCGGACGCTTGCCAGCAACTGATCGTCAACGCGAGCGACGCCATGAGCAACCCGCCCCCCGCCGCGCTCGCCGAGGGGGACCCCGAAAGGCTCCCCAGCGCGGACGCGGCCCTCGCGGTGCCGCCCGCGACGCTCACGATCGAATCGGTCGTCGCGCCGCTGCCGCAATCCGTGCTCGAAGCCGTCGAGAAGGGCAGCGACGTGGCCGAGTTGCTCGCCTCGACGCTCGACGAGCAGACGCTCACCGACGTGGGGTCGAGACCGGTCACGATGGATGCCGACACGCTCGACGTGCGCGAGGAGCGCCCGAGCGAGTTCGCGATGCGCGCCGTGAGCGACGTACCACCCGACCTTCTCCCGACGGGTCGCCCCGATCCGCTCGGCGCGACGGTCGCCGGCCCCGCCCCCGTGCGCCTGCCCCTGCCCACACCGGCCTCGACGCCGAACGAGGCCTCCGTTGCCGAGAAGGTTCCCCCCGCGCCGAAGCCCGTAGATCTTCACGATTGGGAGAGCGACGCCGAGACCGCCGTCCGGCGCTCGCGCCCGGACGTGGAGCCGTCCCCTGCCCCGCCTGCGCCTGCCGCCATCGACGAGCTCGAGCTGCTCCTTCCGGACCAGATGGTGACGCTGCCGCCCACGCCCGAAGCGTCGCCACCCCCTCCCTCGGCTCGAACGCCCGAGCCTGCGCCGAGTCCTCCCGTCGTTCCGTCCGCCGTCGAGAACCAGCCGGGCCCGCCGCCGCCTCGCCGCGCGGGTTCTCGCTCGACGATGATCGGAGTCGCGCCGCCCGCCCCGCGGCTGCCGGAGGCAGGGTTCGCCAAAACCCAACCGCTCCCCCCGCCGCGCGCCAAGGCCCCTTCTTCGCCGAACCTCGTCGTCCCCGCTGCTCCGGCGGCTGCACCGGCCCCGCCACCCGCCGCCAGCGCACCCGTGGCTCAGCCGGCACCGCCAGCCGTGCCGTTCGATGCGCTCGCAACGCCGCTGGCCATTCCGGCGCAGCTCCCCCCGGCGGAAGTGCTTCCTCCCGTGACGACGACGCTCCCCGCGCCCTTGCCCCACCGCGCGTCGTCACCCGAGCTCGAGATCCAGGCGCCCCAGGCGCAAGGCACTTCCGTGCTTCTGGCGAGCGCTTCGAGCATCGCCAATGCGCCCTCGTACGCTGAGGTTTCCAGCATCGCCAGCGCGCAGACCCTCTCCGCAGTGGTGCCCGACGCCGCGCCTCCCGGACCCAAGCCTTCCCCCGCCAAGCCGAGCCGCGGATGGGGCGCAGCCGTAGCGATCGCAGCCCTCGCGGCGGCGTTGATCGGCGGGGCGCTGGCCGTGCTGCTCCCGAAGAGCGAGACACCGAGCCCCGCCGGGAACGCGACACCAGAACCAGCCAGCTTGGGTTCGACGCCGGAGCCCATCGGCGCACAGGAGACCTCCACCCCGGAGCCGGCCTCTCCACCGGCACGCGCGGAGCCGCCCGTCGCGACGGCAAGCACCGCCCCGACTGCAACCACGACCGCGGCCCCCACGACGAGCGCGCCTCCGACTCAGCCCGCCGCACCCCCTCCCTTGGCGGCGCCGGCCGCCGCGCATGCACCCGTCAGCTTCGACGTGAGCAAGCTCGCCCCCGACCGCGCGGCGCTCTTCGTGCGTTCGAGCGCGACCGCGCGCGTCTTCGTGCACGGTGTCGACTACGGCGAAACCAATCAGGTGTTGGTCACGAGCTGCGGCACCCGCTTCGTGCGCCTGGGTCGCGCGCTCGGAGATTTCGTGGAGCCGGGCGGCTCGTTCGTGATCAAGTGCGGCAAGCTCACGGAGCTCGAGATCCAGCCCTGAGCGGGGCGTCGTAAGGCTGCGAAGCAACGAGCATTTTTCGCTCGTACCCGCGCTCGTTGCCGGGTGCCGGGGGGCACTGTAGGCTTTTGGAATTGCGGGGGTGGTGGAGCACTTGAAATGATGAAGACTTACCTCGGGTTCCTTCTGCTCGGTACGTGGCTGGCCTCGGCGTGCAGCGATGACCCGCGGCGCCGCCGAGACGACGATGACGCCGGCCAAGGCGGCGAAGGCGATACCAGCGCCGGACGTGGTGGAAGCGCCGCCGGCGGCGCGCCCCGCGGTGGCAGCAGCGGCGCCTCGACGACGGCAGGCTCGGGCGGTTCGTCTGGCCTGCCCTCGACCGGTGGAACCGGCGGAGATCCGGGAGCGGGCGGTTCGGGGAACACGGGCGCGACGAACCCTGGAACCGGAGGGGACGCGAACCCTCCCACGGGCGGCACCTC
>DASXWF010001410.1:0-4582 GCA_036503835.1 Polyangiaceae bacterium
TGGAACGATTGCCTTCGCCAGCAAGTCGGCGCCTTCGCCAGCACGCCGGGGGAATGTGGCACCACCGCGCGGCGCTGCTGGGAGCGGAGCATGTGCGGCGTTCCGAACGCCGTCTGTGGACAGCTCTTCTTGCCGGGCGAAGAGTGTTGGTGGGACGACGGGCGCGAGGGGCCCCCCGGCCAAGAGCCGCCGGAGGGTCGGCCGCCTCCCCAGGGCACCTGTTGGGTGGTTCCGGAGCGCTGCGACCCCGCCGCGGATCCGCTGCGCTGGAACGGCTGTGACGGCCCGCAGCCTGACGGCCCGCAGCCTGGACCTTGCGTCGATACGTGCGAGGCGCTGCGCTCCGGCCGCCCCCACGTCAGGGACGCGTCCGGCACCTGCCAGTGAAATTGCAGATCCCTGAACGGGAAGCACCAGGTGCTCCCACTGCACTTCCGTGGTCCTACCAGTTCAGCGCGTCGATCATGGTCGCCGCAAATCGGCGACCGAACTCGACCTGCGAGTCATGGCCGAAATGCACGTTGTACGTGGTGTCCGCCGGGTCGACCGTGAGGCCCTGGGCCGAGACCACGTAGGAATTGGTGACGATGCCGGGCAAGCGGTTCACCTGCGTGTTGTGACCGGCGCTCGACCCGAGGGGGGCGAGCTCGCCCGCCAGGAAGGGAACGTTGCCGAGCGCGAGATCGGTGCGGAGATCCGTGACGAGCGTGTTCACCTTGCCGGGCCAGGAGGAATCTCCCGCGTTGGACTCGCCCTGGTGAAACAGGATGCCCTGGATGACGCCGCCCGCGTCTTGCGCGAGCCGGGCGCGCCGAACGATGTAGTCATACTGCGTGCCTCCGACTTTCAAGAAGGTTTCGATGCGCTCGCCGTTGATCGCGCACGGCACGAGACCGATGGTGTCACCCTCGTGGATCAGGTCGACCAGGGCCTTCGCGAAGTAGTCGCCGGGACCGATTGCGTTGCTCCAGCAGTTGTGAAGAGGCGGCGCGGCCGTATCCCACACGTCCGTCTGGCGGCCCGTCGACGAGCAGGAATCGAACCCGAGCACGCGGATGCGCGGGTTCTCCGTCCTGTCGGCGGCCTGTGCTTGCGGATAGCCCGCCATGTTGGATTGTCCGAGCAGCAGGAACACGTGAAACGTCGGCACCGTCGGACCGGTACCCGCCGTACCCGACATGCCGGCCGCACCGGCCGTACCGGAGCTGCCTCCGCTCGAGGAAGTACCGCCGCGCTCGCCCGCGCCACCCTCACCGGCGTCGTTGCCCTGACCGGCGGGAGCGCCGCCGTCACCGCTCGGAGGAGCGCCGCCTGCTTGCGGCTCGCCGCCCGCCGCGTCCTCGCCACCCCCGGCACCGGCGTCACCCGCGTTCATCGTACCGCCGCCGCTAGAAATCTCGCCGGCCGAGCCGCCGGCATCGTCGCCCGCGCCGCCCGCCTCCGGGCCTCCCGAGTCTCCGGTGCCACCCTTCCCGGCGTTCGCCGAGCCCGCCGTGTACGAGCTCCGACCTGCCCACCCCGGGCGGTGCTCCGGCGCAATCTCCACGATACAGCCGGCAAAAGAAGTCGCACCGGTGACGGCAAGCATCACCGGAGCCAAGAGCTGACGCATCATCGTGGGTACGTCACCGGTACCACATTAGTTTATGCACACATGCGTGCGTCTTTGGCACACATCAGCGCATCTCTTGTGTGGGAATGTGCGCCGCCGTCCGATCGTGCGCCGGTGCACGAGCCCTTCGTTCGGACCTCCCGCTGCCCCAGAGTGCTCCAAGAAAGGCGAGCTTCGACCCCATGAGCATCGAATCGGATCGCATGACCGTTCAGTACCGAGGTGTTTGCGCGGCCGTCGCGGCGGCAACGCTGTTCGCGAGCCTGCCGGCGCGCGCGGACTATCCGATCGCGTCCCATCGCTATCTCGCCGATCCGGCCTCGCTGGTCCACGACGGTCGCATCTACCTCTACTGCTCGAACGACGACGACAACGTCGGTGACGATGGCTACAAGATGGCCTCGATCGTCGCCGTATCGAGCAGCGACCTCAAGAATTGGACCGACCACGGCGAGGTGCTGCGGGTGCCGCGCGACGCTTCGTGGGCGAACATGTCCTGGGCGCCGGCCGTCATCGAGCGGGACGGCACGATCTTCATGTACTTCGGCAACAACGCGAACGGGATCGGCGTCGCTTCGAGCACGGCTCCCACGGGGCCGTTCACGGACGCTCGCGGTTCGGTGCTGGTCAACGCGAGCACGCCCGGAGCGTCGGGCACGGACAGCTGGCTGTTCGATCCGGGGGTCTTCGTCGACGACGACGGACAGGCGTACCTCTACTTCGGCGGCAACGGCGAGAGCAACGCGCGCGTCATCCGCTTGAACGAGGACATGATCAGCGTCTCCGGCTCCGCCATCGCGCTCCCGGTGCCCTACTTCTTCGAGGCGTCGTGGATGCACAAGCGCGGCGACACCTACTACTTCTCGTACTCGACCAATCCCGACAACGGCTTGCGCATCGACTACATGACGAGCACGAGCCCGACTTCCGGGTTCACGCGGCGCGGCACGGTCGGTCCGCAGCCGCCCAGCAACGAGAACAACAACCACGCCTCGATCTTCGAGTTCGAAGGCGCCTGGTATCACGCGTATCACAACCGCCTCGTCTCGACGCAAGCGGGTGAGCCCACGACGTACAGGCGCAACATCGCGCTCGAGACGCTCAGCTACGCCGACGACGGTACGCTCCGCGAGGTCGTGTACACGACGGACGGCCTGCCGCAGCTCGCGCCGGTCAATCCCTACGCGCGCGTCGAGGCCGAGACGTTCAACGCGCAGGACGGCGTAGAAACGGAGCCGTGCAGCGACGGAGGCATGAACCTCTCGAACCTTCAGGACGGGGATTGGATCCGGGTGCGCGGCGTCGATTTCGGCAGCGCCGGAGCGAGAAGCTTCCGGGCTCGCGTGGCGAGCGCGGCGAGCGGCGGGAGTCTCGAGCTTCACCTCGACGAACCTGACGGGACGCTCGTCGGCACCTGCGCCGTCACCGGCACCGGCGACTGGCAGACGTGGGCCGACGTGACGTGCGAGGTGAGCGGAGCGAGCGGTGTGAAGGACCTCTACCTGACGTTCGAGGGCGAGGGGGAGCGCCTCTTCAACGTGGATTTTTGGCAGTTCACGGCCGTCGATGGCGGGAGCGGCGGCGCGGGCGGCGGGGGTGCCGGCGGGAGCGCTGGTGGCGAGTCCGGTGGCAGTGCCGGAACGAGCGGCGGCATGAGCGGGCTCGGCGGCACACCCGGCGGCGGCGCGGGAGCAGGCGCGGCGAGCGGAGCCAGTTCGATCGCCGGAGCTTCCGGACAGGGCGCGGGAGGCACCTCCGGCGGCAACACCGCGAGCGGCGGTTCCGCAGGGACCACGGCGGGCAACCCCGGGAGCGGTGGTGTTCCGTCGAACGGCGGAGCTCCTCGGGGCGGTGCGGCGGGAAGCGCGGGCAGCGCCGCGCCGCCGAGCGAAAGCTCGAGCGACGACGCCGGCTGCGGCTGCAGGACGGCGGGGCAGAGCTCGTCTCAGCCGTGGTTGGCGGGGCTCGTGCTCGCCGCGGCGTGGGCGGCCGGGCTCAGGGCCCGCTCGCGCCCGGCGCGGGGCAACGATAGACGGCGTGCGTCGTGATGCTGCGCGCGAGCGTCGAGAGCGGCTCACTCGCCCACGCCGAGCGCGCGAGCGGCGTCGAGACCCAGAACTTCGGGGCGATCTCGATGCAGCGCGCGGCAAACGGGTTTTCGTGGACGTTGCGCGGGTTTCCGGCCCAGCCGTAGAAGGCGGGCAGGCCTCGCTCGTCCTTCGAAACCAGCGCCGCGCCCCGGGGATACCCGTGCCAGCGCCGCTTGCCCCAGTAGAAGGACGCTTGCACGCCGCACGTCGAGACGGCTTCGTACCCGTTCGCCGTGAACACCGTGTAGCCCTCGGGCGAAAGTCGATCGAGCTCGCCGAGCAGTGTCCAGCGCTGACTCGTCGGCAGGAGACCGTAGATGGCGATCCCGAGCGCGTTCATGAAGAGGAGCGTGAAGCCCAGCGCCTTGCCCGCGCGCCGGAAGCGGCTTACGCGAGCTCGGGCGAGGCCCCGCTCGACGAGCAGCCCGGCGAGCACCGTGCTCAAGGCGAGCGTGGGAAAGAGAAAGCGCGGCTCCTTGTGAGCGATGGCGTGGTGCATCAGCACGAACGACAGCACGGTCCAGGTGAGCAGGTGGCGGGGCAGCTGCCACGCGGCGAGCACGAATACCGCGAACCACAAGAGGCCGAACGGCGGCCACAGCTTCGTGGCAAACAGCGTGACGAACCCCCAGACCGGCGAGCGGCCGAAGCTCGCCGCGACGCCGTCGATCAGGTTCGATCGCAGGTAGTTCCACGGCGAATACACCCAATGCCCGTAACCCCAGCGGTCGAGCACGACACCGAACGCCATCGCGAGCACGAGCCCGCCCCCCACGCCGAGCACGAGGGCGCGGCGGGCACGACCAAACACGAAGAACCAGACGCAACACCCCGCCACCAGCGCCGCGGACTGATAGCGCGCGAGGAACGAGAGCCCGAA
>DASXWF010001411.1:0-2017 GCA_036503835.1 Polyangiaceae bacterium
GGTCTCACGATCGCGTTCTCGCAAGACCACGGCAGCTCGTGGGAGGTCCACTGGCAACGCACCGGAGTGTCCCCCTGGTCGGTAGCTGCCGAGGATGTGAATGGAGACCGACGTCCCGATCTGGTTTCGACGACCACGCAAGACAGCTCGCTCGCCGTCTTGCTCAACCTCGGCGCGCGCTCGTTCGCGTCCGCCGTCGAGATTCCGATCGGGGGACGGCCGACGGAGCTCGGCCTGGGTGACCTCGACGGCGACGGCCTGGCCGACGTGGCGGCGATCGACCCGAACGGGAGCTCGCTGAATGTCGCTCTGTCGCGCCGCGATGGTGTGCCGAGCTACTCGGACCGCTACGCCGTGGGCTCGGACCCGACCAGCGTCGCTCTCGCCGACTTCGATCACGACGAGCACCTGGACGCGGTCGTCGCCAGTGCCGGGGGGATTCTCGTGCTGCCCGGCCGAGGCGACGGAAGCTTCGAGACCCGGGTGGCGTACGGGACCGGACGGATGCCGGAAGGGCTCGCGCTCGGCGATCTCGACGCGGACGGCGTGCTCGATCTCGCGACGGCGAACCGCGGCTCCGGTACGGTCGGCGTGAGCTTCGGCGCGGGCGACGGCACATTTCCGGACCACATCGACCTCTTCGGAGGGCCGGAACCGTCCGCGATCGCCATCGGCGATCTCGACGGGACCGCGCCCCTCGACATCGCGTTCACCAACGGCGCTTCCGAGTCGGTCGGCATCCTGCGCGCGTATGCGGGGCGAAGATTCGCTCCGCTGTCCAACGAGGGTTCTTTCGGAGAATCGTACCCGGTGTCGCTTGCGATTGCGGACACCGACGGCGACGGCTTCTCGGAGATCCTCACGGCCAATCAAGGCGTTCCGAGCGTCGCTTTTCATTCGCGCGGGACGGGCGGACGGTTCTTTTACCAATCGGCCTTCGCGACCGGAGGCATTCCCACGGCCATCGCGGTCGGCCCGCCTCAGTCCGTGGCGGGTCGAGTGCTCGCCGCGCCGAACATCGACGTCGACACGCTCTTCATCGGCCGGGGCACGCCCACGACGGTCGCGTGGGGAGCGACCTACGGTACGGCGGGGGTCGGGACCTGTGCGGCTGTCGCGGATCTGAACGCGGACGACGCTCCCGACGTGGTCGCGGGCATCGTGCACACCGACTCGATCCAGGTGTACCTCGCCGCCGGAGACCGCTTCGAGGTGGGCGGAACCTTCCCAGCCGGAGACGGTCCGCGCTCGGTCGCGCTCGGCGATCTCACGAGTGACGGCCGTCTCGACGTGGTCACGGCGAACGCTTACGCGGGAACCGTCAGCGTGCTCGCGGGCGACGGGCGCGGCGGATTCTCGGAGCCCGTGCACTACCCCGTCGGTTCCGAACCCTGGTCGCTCGCGCTCGGTGATTTGAACGGGGACGGCCGGCTCGACGTCGCCGTGGCGAACCGCGAGTCGAACGACGTGAGCGTGCTGCTGTCGAGCTGCCGCTGAGCGCTCGCTGAGCTGCGGGCACTTCGGCCCGCGGGTAGGGAGGGGCCATTTCTCGCGCTAGGTCGCTTGCGGCAGCTCCCGGGCTGGCGGGGTACGCTCCTCGCGCTATCCTCTCAGCTCCTCGGGGGAAGACGAGCCTCGGACGATCAGCGCACGCGACGTGAAGCCCGCAGTACGGAACCTCGAGTTCGGGATTGAGAAGAGAAGGCACGCCGCGCGGGTCGTCGTGGGTCTGCTTGCGCTCGCCACGCTGAACACGCATTGCGGCAGCGACTCCGAGCCCCGGCGCCGCCGCAGGAGCGAAGGCGGGCAGGGCGGCCAAATGGGCGGGACGGCCGGTTGCGGAGGGAGCTGCGCCGGCAAGGCGGGTGGGGCGGGCAAGGGCGGCTCGCTCGGCGGCGCCGGCAGCGCGGGCCTCGGCGGTACCGGCCCCGCGGGCAGCGCGGGTGCGGGCACGGCCGGGAGCGGCGGCAGCGGAAGCGGCGGCGAGCTCTCGAAGGCCGGTAGCGCGGGCGTGGCG
>DASXWF010001412.1:0-6006 GCA_036503835.1 Polyangiaceae bacterium
GGCAAAGCGCGTGGAGAGCCCGCGCGTGTTCGCGCGCAACGAACCGGTGCTGATCGTCGCGCGTGAGAGCGCCGCGCTGCTGCGAGCGTTCTCGGACCTCCCGAGGGCCGACCGCATCGTCACCGGCGCCGAGGAAGTCCCCATCGGCCGCTACACGCGGCAGATTCTCGATCGCGCGACGCCGGCGCTCGGCGCCGACTTTCGCGCCCGCGTCGAGGCGAAGATCGTTTCGCGCGAGCTCAACGTGAAGCAAGTCCTCGCGAAGGTGAGTCTCGGTGAAGCGCAGGCGGGCATCGTCTACCGCACCGACGTCGCTCCGAGCGACGGCGTGACCGTCCTGACGATTCCGCCGGAGTGGAACGTCGTGGCGGAGTATTCGATCGCGGCCGTGACGGCCTGCGCTCACCCGCGTCTCGCCCGCGCCTGGGTGGACTTGGTGCTCTCCGATCCGGGGCAGGACCTGCTCCGCCAGGCGGGATTTCTCGCGCCAGACGCGAGCCCCGCGGGCCCGTGAAGCTCCGGCGCGCCCTCGACCGGCAGCGGCTGTTCCTGCTGCTCGGGGGCCTGCTCGCGCTGTTTCTGTTGCTCCCGCTGCTGGCGTTGGTCCTCATGCCGCTCCAGGACTTCGCGCTCGGTCTGCGCCACCCGCTCGTGTGGCCGGCGCTTCGACTCAGCCTGGCGACCACCGCGGCGAGCCTCACCATCACCGTGGCCCTCGGCACTCCCCTCGCCTGGGTGCTCGCGGAGAGCCGCAGCCGGCTGGCGCGCGCGGCCGGCGTTCTGATCCAGCTCCCGATCGTGATCCCCCCGGCAGTGGCGGGTGTCGCGCTGCTGCTCGCGTTCGGACGGCGCGGCCCGCTCGCCGGACGGCTGTTCCCGGAAGAGTGGGCGCCGGCGTTCACGACAGCGGCCGTGGTGATGGCGGAGCTCTTCGTGTCCGCCCCGTTTTTCGTACAGGCTGCCGCCAGCGCGTTCCGGCGTCTCGATCCCCGCTTGCTCGTGGTGGCGAGGACGCTCGGCGCCTCCCCGCTGCGCGTCTTCTTCCGTGTCGCCCTGCCTCTGGCCGCGCCCGGCCTGGCGGCGGGCGCGGCCATGAGCTTTGCGCGCGCGCTCGGTGAGTTCGGCGCGACGCTCATGTTCGCCGGCAACCTCGCGGGTCGCACCCAGACCCTGCCGCTCGCGATCTACACCGCGCTCGAGTCCGATCTCCGGGCCGCCCGTGCGCTCTCGATCGTGCTGGTCGCGGTGGCGTTCGCGCTCCTGTTCACGGCGCTGGCGCTCGGCCGAGCGCGTGCCCCCGAGGCACCACGATGAACCAGCCCGGCGCCCTCGAAGCGCGAATCGCGGCGCGCATCGGAGCCCTGGAGCTCGACGTCGAGCTCCGAGTTCCCACGGGTCGACTCGTGCTGGTCGGGCCGAACGGAGCCGGAAAGACCAGCTTGCTCTCGCTGCTGCTCGGCGTGCTGCGGCCCGCGCGCGGGCGCATCGCCGTCGCCGGGCGGACGCTCTTCGACGCGTCGAGCAACATCGACGTCCCCCCCGAGCGGCGCGGACTCGCCTACGTCCCGCAAGACTTCGCGCTCTTCCCGCACCTCGGCGTCGCCGAAAACGTGCGCTTTCCGCTGGCGTGCCGCGATCCACGGCTCGAGCGGCGAGAGCAGCTCGAACGCGTCGCCACGCTTCTCCGAGAGCTCCGCATCACGGAGTTGGCCGACCGCGACGTCCGCACGTTGTCCGGCGGCGAGCGTCAGCGCGTCGCGCTGGCGCGCGCCCTCGCCGCCCAGCCGGCCGCGCTGCTCCTCGACGAGCCGCTCGCCGCGCTCGACATCCCCGCGCGCCGGGAAATGCGCGACTTTCTCGCGCGTTACCTCGGCACGCTCGCGCTCCCGGCGCTGATCGTCAGCCACGACGCCCGCGACGCGCGCTTGCTCGGCGAGCGCATCGCCGTGCTCGAGTCCGGCCGGTTCACGCAGGTCGGCGCGTGGGACGAGCTCCGCTCATGCCCCGCCTCGCGCTTCGTCGAGGAGTTCGTGGCCTCCGCGGCCGAATGAGCCTGCCCGGAGCGCGACTCAGGTCAGCATCGGCAGCGCGCCCGTCCTGCCCGACGGATCGCCGAACGACGTGAGATCGTCGGCGCCCATGGCGTGGGCGATCGAGACCAGCAGCTGATTGTTGTCCTGGAGCGAGCTGCCGTAGTCGATGAACCGACCCGCGCGGATCTTCCCGCCGGCGCTGCCCGCGAGCACGTAGGGCATCAGCCCGAGATCGTGCGCCGTGGACTCGCCGATTTCGGTGGCCCAGAGCAGGATCGTGTTGTCGAGCAGGGTCTTGTCGCCCTCGATGTAGGAGTCGAGCTTGCCCAGGAAGTACGCGAGCTGGCTCGCGTACCAGGTCTGGATCTTGTTGTACGCCTCGTAGTTCGTGCCGCTCGACGCGAAATCGTGGGAAATCGCGTGGTGATTGCCGCTGAGCTGGAGGTACTGGAAGAGGTGCTCGCTCTCCGAGTACGACCACTGGAAGGTCAGAATTCGCGTCTGATCGCAGGCGAGGGCGGCCGCCGCGAGATCCATCTGAAGCTTGCCCGCCTGCTCGTACTGGTCGTCGACGTTGAGATCGACGTCCACCATGGTCGGCACCATGCAAGAGCCCGTACCGGTGCCGGTGCCGGTGCCGGTGCTGCCCACCAGGCGGTCCTCGACGCTCTCGATCGCAGCGAGGTGCGCTTCGAGCTTCACCCGATCTTCTTGCCCGACGATGCCCATCAACCGCTGGGTTTCGGCTTTCGTCATGTCGAACACCGCCTGGCGCTGCAGCCCGAGGCGATTGCCCGAAGGGTCCGGGTTCATCATGTTGCCGAAGAGCGCGTCGAACACGTCTTGCGGGTCCTCCCGCGGCGGGAGCGGCTGGTTCGAACCGGTGTACGAGATGCGCGCGCGCACCTCGGTGTCGCGCACGTGCACGCCGATCTGCATGCTCTTGTGCGTCGTGGGCGGGTTCAGGCGTTCGGCGAGGTACTGGTCGATCGACTGGCCGCTGCCCCAACCGGAAGTCGTGTTGCCGAAGCTCACGAAATCCCTGCCGGCGTTGAGGGGACGGGCCGTGAGCATGCCGCCGGTGCCGCGAGCGTGCTCGGATCCGAGGTTGCCCCCGAGCGCGCCGTTCTGGAGCGAATCGTTGAGGCGGATGCCCTTGAGGAAGGTCAGCTTGCTCTTCCAGTCCTCGAGCGGGGCGGTGATCGGCTTGAGCGAGTAGCCGGTCTCGCCGCCCGTCGGCCAGAACAGCGAGTTTCGCGTGCCGTTCGGCGTGGTGAAGACGACGAAGCGCGTGGGGGAGGCGGTCTGGCCGACCACGCGCGTGGCGTCGAGCAGCGGAATCGCGGCCGTGGCGGCGAGCGATCCCCGCAACAGATTCCTTCTCGTGAACCGGAGCGGATTCATGGCGGTACCTCGTCGAGTCACGGCGTCACCGGGGTGCGATACCAGAAGGAATCGCTTTGAGTGATGGAGACCAAGAGCTCCATGATGTCGCCGTTGGCGGACGCGAACGTTTCCTGAATCGTGCCGATCGAGCACGAGTCAGCCTGGCCTTCGGAGCGACCGGAGGCGAAGCGGAAGAGCTGCATCGCCATGCAGTCGCGGACCTGGTCGCTGCCCGCGAGCTTCTGCGCAAGCTCCGGCACACCGACGAACTCGCCGGCGAGGCTCGGATCGTCGGCGTCGAAGATCTCGCCGCTCACGTCGATGACCTTGCCGCCGTCCAACTCGCGGTAGACGCCCATCGCGTCGAAGTGCTCGAAGGCGAGTCCGATCGGGTCCATCGCGCTGTGGCAGCCGTTGCAGGTGTTGCCGGCGGTGAGGTGCGCGCCGAAGCGCTCGCGCGCGGTGGCGTTCGGGTCGACCTCGGGCACCATGATGTTCACGTCGTCGGGAGGCGGCGACGGCGGGTCGCAGAGCAGCATCGCGCGCACGAACTTCCCGCGCAAAACCGGTGAGGTCTGATCGGGGTGGCCCTGCACGGAGAGGAAGCCGGCCTGGGTCAGGATGCCGGCGCGGCCCTGATTCGCCGGCAGATCCACGCGCTGCGGCGTCGATTCGGAGCCGGGCGGAGCGGTGACGCCGTAGAGCTGGGCCAAAGCGGGCGTCACGAACGCAATCGGCGCCGTGAGCAGCGTGGCGAGAGTCCGATCACCCGTCCAGAGCACGTAGTCGAGGAAGGCAGGAAGCTCGGCCTTCATCGCCGCCTTCACGTCGGCGGTGAAGCTCGGGAAGATGTCGCTCTGCTTCGTGATGATGTCGAGGCGGTTCGTGCTCGTCCATTGACCGAAGAAATTCGCGACCGCGCGGTGCGCTTTCGGACTGGCGAGCATTTCGCGCGCTTTGGAGGCAACGGCGTCGCGCGTCCCGAGCTGGCCCGCGGCGGCGGCGTCGAGCAGCGCGTCGTCGGGTCCCGAAGCCCAGAGCAGGTACGAAAGGCGCGTCGCGAGCTCGAACTGGCTGAGCGGGACGAGCGCCGCCGACGGGTTGGCGGGGGTCGTGGTTTCCAGCCGGTACAGGAAGTCCGGCGACTGGAGCGCCGCGCGGATCATGACTTCGATGCCCTCGGCGTAGCTGCCGCCCGTGGCGCCGGCCTGGTACGCGGTCATCAGCGCCTGGGTGTCGTTCGCGGTGAGCTCGCGCCGGAACGCGCGGCGCCCGAACGACTGGGCGAACTGCTGCGCGCAAGCCTCCTCGCCGGTCTGCGCCGTGTTGCAGTTCCCGGTCAGGGCAGCGAGGTTCAGGACGGCGGACCTGGCGAGCTCCTCCGAGACGAAGACGTATTTTTCCGCGTGCAGCGGGGAAACCGTGAGGATCGAGGCACGGTTGTCGAAGCCACCCGTCACCTCGTCGGCGGGGAGGTCCTTCGCCGGGGTCGGGTCGACGTTCAGCAGGTCCTGCACGCTGTTCGCGTACTCGGTGCGGGTGAGGCGGCGGACGGGCGTGGGCGGGACGGCCTGCTGCGGGCAGTCAGCGGTGCTCGGGCTGCCGCTGATGCCGGGCGGCGAGCCGGCCCCTCCGGTCGTGCCGCCGGAATTGCCGGTCGTGCCGCCGGTGGTTCCTGAACCGGTCCCACCGCTGCCGGCGACGGTTCCAGTGCCCCCGGTGCTGCCACCACCCCTACCCGCGGTGGGTCCAGTGGGACCACTCCCGCTTCCGGCTGAGTCGCCTGGACCATCGGCGTCGATGGTGCTGCTGCATCCGGCGGTAAAAGCCAGCAGCAAGGTCGGTGTGAGCAGGGCCCAAATGCGCCGCATGGCGAGAACCTCCGTAGATCTAACGGGACGTCGGACCAATGCCCGCAAACCCGGGTTACGGATTTCTATCGCAGAAAAAATGCTCGGTCGAGCGATCTCCGGCCCGCCTTCCGGCAAGCAAGACGAGAAAATTCGCCGCAGGAACCTCGATTGACAGCTTGGCGACAAGTTTTCTTCCGCACTGGATTCACACGGATTTGTACCAAGGCGAATCGCCGCGGCGCATGGCGCTACGATGAACGGGCAGGTGGCTTCCTCTTCCCCCTCCGATGACGGCGCGCGGCCGCGGGTTGCGCTGCTCGCCGCGTACCTGAACGACGAATACGAATGATCGATCTGCCGCGGCGCGCGGGAGGCCGTCGAAGCGCGCGGCGGCAGCGTGGTCTGCTTCGCGGGCGCGGGGCTCGACGATCCCGATCTCGAGAACCGCGCGCGAACGTTCGTGTTCGACCTGATCCATCCGTCGCGCTTCGACGCGATGCTCTCGCTCTCGAGCGTGGTCAGCAATCACATCGGCACGCACGAAATGGAGAGCCGCTTGCGCCGGTACGCGCTGCCCGTTTGCAGCATCGGCCCGGCCGAAGCGCTGCCGAGCATCAGCGTCGACGATTCCATCGGCATGGCGCACCTGGTCGAGCATTTCATCGCCCAGCACCAGCGCCGGCGCATCGCGTTCATCACCGGCATCCAGTCGAATGCCGAGGCCGAAGGCCGCT
>DASXWF010001413.1:0-3009 GCA_036503835.1 Polyangiaceae bacterium
GTCACCGCGCTCAACGGTAGCGGCGAGAGCGCGGTGTCCAGCGAGGTGAATGCGCGAGCGAACTAGTCCTAGTCCGCTCGCGTGATCTCGGCGCTAGCGGGCGACGCAGCGTCCCGTCGCCGGTCCGACCGGATCCGCGCCGCCCGTGGTGCCGCCCGAGCCGCCGGAGCTGCCGCCCGCAGCACCGCCGGATCCACTCGCACCCGCAGCTCCGGCACCGCCGCCCCGGTTCACGCTCCCCGCCGCGCCGCCGCTCGAGCCGGCCGTCCCGCCGCTGCCGCCCCGTCCAGCGCCCCCTCCGCCCGACCCACCGGAGCCGTCGTAGATGCATCCGATGGCGTCGGACGACTCCGACGTCGGATCGCAGACGTACGACGCACCACAGCGCGCACCCTCCTGGCAGTTGAGGTTGCGGCAGCCGCGCTCGTCGGCGTAGCGAAAGTCGGGATCGCAGGTTTGCCCGGTGGCGCAAGCGCCGCCCGAATCGGTGCACGACTGCCTCACGCAGCCGTAGGTGTCCGCTTCCATGGCGTCGACGTCGCAAACGGCGACGTTCACGTCGCCGACCACGTAACGGCACTCGAAGCCCTCTTCGCAGTTGCGAACGACGCAACCGTGCTCGTCGGTTCCGGACGGTCGCGGGCCGGTGCTCGTGGCGGAGCAGATGTATTGGGTGTCGTTCGAGCAGTTCCCCGTATCCTCACAGGAAAGTGCCACGCAACCCGAAGGATCGGTGGCGTTTTCCGGATCGCACACCCAGTTCGGCTTGCAGGTGAAGCCGCCGGCCACGTCGCAGCGCAGGCGGGCGCAGCCGCGCTCGATGTCGCGCGTGAAGTTCGACGAGTCGAGCTCGTTGGCACCGCGGGCGGCGGTTTGCGGCTCGAAGTCGGCGCCCGAAGGATTGCATTCCCAACGCTCGGGGCAGGCCGGTGCGCCTTCCTCGTCGCACGGCGCCAGACGGCACTCGCCGCTCGGGTCGCAGACCTCGTCCGGGTAGCAGGCCGTGGTCGGACAGCCCGCCCAGCACACGTTCGGCGGAGGAAAGCAGCCGGGCATGGTGGCCACATTCACGCGATAGGAAGGGAAACAGACCTGTCCATCCGGACAAGTCGTGCTGTCGGCGCAGGACTGGAAGGTGAGCATGCACGGCGCCACCACTTCGGGCCTGAGCTTCGCGCTCGGAAGCGGCTCGCAGACTTCGTCGGCTCGACAGTCCGAGTCTTCGTGGCAGGTGGCGGTCTCGTCCCCCACGGACTTCGTACCGCAGCCGATGAGGGTCGCGAGGGAAGTGAGAACCAGGCCGGCAGTCCGAAAGCGATGGATGAGCATCTGGGGTTCGGCTGGATGCAACGTTCGGACCGCCGCCCTCGGGACTGTAACCACTGGATTTTGTACAGAAGTGAGCGCCGGTGTCGGGCTCGTACGCGGCACAACTCGGCACAAACCCGGTGTTTCCGGCGGGTCAGCTCTTGAGCTCGCCCACGAGCGCCAGGGCTTCGAGCAGTCGCTCGCGCTGGCGCTCGAGCTGCTCCTTTTGGGTTCGGACTTCGGCGACGACTTCGGGCGGTGCGTTGGCGAGGAAGTTCGCGTTGGCGAGGCGCTTCTCGAGCACGCCGATGTCCTTCTCGGCTTTCGCCAGCGCCCGCTTGATGCGTTCCTCCTCTTTCGCCGGATCGACGAGCCCGCGCAGGCCGACGAGCACTTCGACGTCGCCCGCCACCGTCACGATCGTCCCGGGCGGCTTGGTTCCGCCGGGAACCCCGATCTGCGGCGTGCCTTCGGTCCGTACCAAGAACTCGACCGTCGCGCTTTCGCGCGCGAGCACGGCGCGGGAGTTCGTGTCGGCGGTGCGGAGCTCGAGCGGCACTTTCGCGCTCGGGTTCACGTCGTGCTCGCTGCGCACGCTCCGCGCCGCTCCGACCGCGCCCATGACGATGCCCATGTCGCGCTCCGCGGCGGCGTCGTGACGCGCGTCGTCCGCTGTCGGATAGGGGGCGAGCGCGATCGAGAGCGGCCGTCCCGCCGGGCGCGGCAGCTTCTGCCAGAGCTCCTCGGTGACGAAGGGCGCGTAGGGGTGGAGCGCCCGCAGGGAAGTTTCGAGCGCGTGGGCGAGGACCTGGCGCGTTTCCCGCTTCTCCGCGTCGCTGCCGCTCGAGAAGACGGGCTTGGTCATCTCGAGGTACCAGTCGCAGAGCTCGTCCCAGAAGAAGTGGTAGAGCGCGCCCGAGCCGTCATCCAGCCGGAACTCCGCGATGCCGCGCGTGCTCGCCTGCACCGCCGCCCCGAGCCGCGACAGGATCCAGCGGTTCGCGAGCAGCGTCGCCTCCGGCACCTTGCCGTCGAGGGTCTCGCCCTCCACGTAGCCGAGCGCGAAGCGCGTCGCGTTGTAGATCTTGTTGCAGAACTTGCGGTAGCCGTCGATGCGGCCGGGCGAGAGCGCGAGGCGCTTCGCCTGGGGCGAGTAGCTGCAGAGCGCGAAGCGGAGCGCGTCGGTAACGCACGCGGCGAAACCCTTGCCCATCTGCGCGGTGGACGGATACGCCTTCCGGAACTTGGCGAGCGCTTCCTCGAGCGGGGCGTCGGGCAGCGCCTTCTTCACGACCTGTTCGAAATCGGCGCCGTGGATCAGGTCGAGCGGGTCGAGCGTGTTGCCCTTGACCTTGCTCATCTTGTCGCCGGTCTCGTCGACCACGAGGCCGTGGAGCAGCACGCGCCGGAACGGCACTTCGCCCATCAGCCGGATGCCCATCATCATCATGCGCGCGACCCAGAAGAACAGGATGTCGTAGCCGGTCTCGAGGTCCGTCGCCGGGTAGAAGCGTGAAAGCTCGAGCGTCTTCTCCGGCCAGCCCAGGGTCGAGAAGGGCCAGAGACCGCTCGAAAACCAGGTCTCGAGCACGTCGGCGTCGCGCGTGAGCTTCGTGCCCTTGCAGCGCTCGCAGTGGGTGGGGTCTTCGCGCGTGACGTTCACGTGCTGGCAGTCGCCGCAGTAGAAGGCGGGGATCTGGT
>DASXWF010001414.1:0-3625 GCA_036503835.1 Polyangiaceae bacterium
GACGCCGCGGGAAAGCTACGGCGCGCTCGTCTTTCGGGAGCTCCGCAAGAACCGCGCGGCCGTGTGGGGCCTCTGGTCGATCGGCGGGCTGTTCCTGATCGCGCTCACGGCGCCCGTCCTGAGCTCGAACCAGCCGTTCCTCTACGACGACGGCGGCGGCCTGCGCTCGCCCTGGCTGCTCGGCCTGTTCGATCGCCTGTTGTTCGAGAACGCGGTCGACGTCTTCTTCAACCTCTTGCTCCTGCTCGCGCTGCCCGGCTACGGATTGTACCGGCTCCTTTCGCGGGGCTTCGGCGCGCGCTTTCCGGAGCTGCGCGGGCGCGTCCTGAAGTCGCTGGCCCTCGGCTTTCTCGCGCTGTTCGTGCTGATCGCGCCCGAGCGCTTCGGCCCGCTCGAGAACCCGCTCCATGTTTCGCGAGCGGTCGTGAACTACCGCGCCGAGGCGGCGGCCCTCGCCGCGGAGGGACGCGCGCCGACCGCCGTCTTCCCGCTGCTCCGCTACAGCTACCGAGAGACCGACCCTTCACGCAGCCTGCTCTCGCCGAGCCGCGAGCATCCACTCGGCACGGACACCGCGGGACGGGACGTGCTCGCGCGCATGCTCTACGGCACGCGCATCTCGCTGACGATCGGCATCGTCGCCGTCGCGCTCTACATCGCGATCGGCGTCGTGATCGGCGCGCTCGCCGGCTACTTCGGCGGCTGGGTGGACACGCTGCTCTCGCGCGTGATCGAGGTGATGATCTGCTTTCCGAGCTTCTTCCTGATCCTGACGCTCGCCGCGCTGATCAAGGAGCGCAGCATCTTTCACGTGATGTTGATCATCGGCGTCACGAGCTGGACGGGCGTCGCGCGCCTCGTGCGCGCCGAATTCCTGAAGCACAAGAGCCTCGAGTACGCGCAGGCCGCGCGCGCCCTCGGCATTCCGGTGCGGCGCATCATCTTCGGTCACATCCTGCCGAACGCGAGCGCGCCGGTGCTCGTGAGCGCGACCTTCGGCATCGCCTCCGCGATCCTCGTCGAATCGAGCCTCGCCTTCCTCGGCATCGGCGACACCAGCGTCGCAAGCTGGGGCGAAACGCTGAACGCGGGTCGCCTGGAAGGGCGATTGTGGCTGATTCTCGCGCCGGGAATCGCGATCTTCTTCGTGGTGACCGTGTTCAACCTGGTCGGTGAAGGGCTGAGGGACGCGCTGGATCCGAAGCTCCGGCGCTGAACCTTTCGCCTCCTTCGCGAAAATACCGCTCACACGCGACGAGCCGCGCGGGGAAACTCGCGAGTACCTACATGGCTTCGGTGCCGGTGGACGGTTATGCTTGGGAGATTGCGGAACTGTCGCCGATGAACCGTTTTGCGCTCCCTGCGCTGTTCGCGCTCCTCCTGCCCGGGTGTCCGCTGACGGACGGGTACTACATCGAGGAGAGCGAGGGGGAGGCGAACCGCGTGATGCAGAAGCCGCAGCCGTACTGCGGCGACGGCGTCATCGACAGCACCGAGATGTGTGACGGCGCGAACCTCGGCGAGTGGTCGTGCGCGACGCTGGGGCTCGGGAGCGGCACGCTCACGTGCAAGGCGGATTGCCGCTACGACGTGAGCGGGTGCGTGATGCCCATGACGCCGACGGCCCTGTGCGGCGACGGTGTCGCGCAGGGAGTGGAGGCGTGTGACGGCGCCGACCTGCTTTCGCAGAGTTGTGCGACCATCGGACTCGATTCGGGGACGCTGCGCTGCACTCCGAAGTGCGGCTTCGACTTCTCGGGATGCACGCCGACTCCTCAGGTGTGCGGAAATGGCATCGCGCAAGGCTCCGAAGGCTGTGACGGCGCCGACTTGCGCGGGCAAACCTGCGGGACGCTCGGCCTTTCCACCGGGGTGCTCACGTGCACGGGCCTGTGCTCGTTCAACCTGACCGGCTGTGTCGTGGACACGCCGATGTGCAGCGACGGCACCGCGGACGGCACGGAGGCCTGCGACGGCGCGGACCTTCGCGGCGAGACCTGCGAGACGCTCGGTTTCGGACCGGGAACGCTGAGCTGCACGAGCGGCTGCGGATTCGACACGACTCAGTGCGGCAGCGTGTCCGGCTGCAACGCTACTACGGCGAAAGCCGAGGTGTGCGACGGTGTCAGCAACGACTGCGACATCGACGTCGATGAGGGCGGCGTCTGCCCGGAGAACGGCAGGGGCGCGACCTTCGGCGGACACATCTACCTCTTGTACCTGTACGCCTCGGGTTGGGAGGGGCAGGGCGGACAGGGTTGGAACGGCCAGCAAGGGGGATGGAACGGCGCGGACGGCGGTCAGCAGGACTACGGCGCGGCGACGACCACCTGCCGCGCCGCGGGTGCGCTGCTCGGCCTCGGCGTCGAGCTCGACCTCGCGCGCATCGAATCGGCGGAAGAGAACGACTTCGCCCTGAGCTGGATCGCGGGAGCGACGACCGAGGAGGGCATGGTCTGGATGGGCGCGAACGATCTGGCGGAGGAGGCCCGTTGGGTATGGGGGCAGGACGACGACGCGGTCAACTTCTTCACCGGCTCCCAGCGCGGCGGCGGGACGCCGGTGTTGGGTCGCTTCAACGACTTCAGCGAAGGCCGCCCGAACTCCGCCAACAACGTTGACGAGGACTGCGGCGCGTTCGACTCGGAGTACGGCTGGCACTGGAACGACCTCGACTGCAGCGTCCCGCGGCTCGGGGTGCTCTGCGAGCAGCTGGATTAGTCACGCGACGACCGTGGCTGGTCGCGCGACATCGGACGCGCGGAGGCTTGCCAATCTGTGCCACTCGTCGAGCCCGGGCGGGGGCCGGGGCGCTGCCGGCACGGGATTTCCGGCGCGGGTCGGTCATGGCGCGGAGTTTGCTTCGCGGAAGCGGGTGTGACGGGAGCGTGGTGGCGTTGGTTTCAGTCTCGGTACATGAGCGTGGACGCGCGCAGCTTGGGCGCGTTTCGCATCGCGTTCGGGCTCGTGCTGTTGTCCGACCTCGCGCGGCGCTGGGTCGAGCTTCAGTTTTGGTACACGAATAGCGGACTGCTTCCGAATCACACGCTGCTCTGGCGGCCGCCGGCGGAGCGGATGTTCTCGCTGTTCTTCACGCTGTCGAACGCGCGGGAGGCGCAGATCGGCTTCGTGCTGTGCCTCTTGTCCTACCTCGCGTTCACGCTCGGGTACCGCACGCGCTGGGCTCAGGTGCTCGCGCTCGTGGCGCGGGTGAGCCTGAACAGCCGGCTGGCCGTGCTCGAGAACGGCGGCGACATGGCGATGGACCTCCTGTGCCTGTTGACCCTGCCGCTACCGCTCGGCGCGCGCTTTTCGCTCGACGCGGTGGCGGCCGCCAAAGCCGAGCAGCCGGCGCCGAAGCAGCCCGTCGTGTCGATCGCGGTGTTCGGCCTGCTGCTGCAGTTCGCGGTGATCTACTTCTTCAACGCCATCTCCAAGGACGGGACCGCCTGGCGGAACGGCGAGGCCGTGCACTACGCCCTCCACCTCGACAAGCTCGTCACGTGGCCCGGCGTGTGGATGCGCGAGCAGCTGTCGCCGGCCGTGCTCGCCACGTTCACGCACGCGGTGCTCGCCACCGAGTGGCTCGGCTTCGCGCTGATCGTCACGCCGGTGTTCACGCCCC